>CAIRBY010000500.1 GCA_903876865.1 uncultured Acidobacteriia bacterium | reverse complement strand
GCCTCAAGCAATCCGCCGCGCGCTGGTGCTACTCCAAGATCGCGATGGACGATCTCTGCCGCCAGGCCGCCGAAATCGGCCTCTCCGCCATCGATCTGGTGGATGAAAAGGACTGGCCCACCTGCCGCAAGTACGGCCTTGTCCCCGCCATCGTCAGCGGCGCAGGCACCATCCCGGTTGCGTGGAATCGCAAAGAGAATCACGACAAGCTGGAAAAGGATATGCGCGAGAATCTCGCCAAGGCGGCGGCCGCGAAACTGCCCAACGTGATCACCTTCTCCGGCAACCGCAAAGGCCTCGCCGATGACGAGGGGCGCGACACCTGCATCCTCGGCCTCAAGCGTGTTGTCAAAGTCGCCGAAGACGCGGGCGTGACCATCTGCCTCGAACTCCTCAACAGCAAGGTCGATCACAAGGACTACCAGTGCGACCACACCAAATGGGGCGTGGACGTCTGCAAGGCGGTGGGCTCGCCGCGCCTCAAATTGCTCTACGACATTTATCACATGCAGATCATGGAGGGCGACGTGATCCGCACCATCCGCGAGAACATCCAATACATTGGCCACTTCCACACCGGCGGCGTCCCCGGACGCCACGAGCTCGACGAGACTCAGGAGTTGCAGTGGCGCATGATCGCACAGGCCATCGCCGACCTGAAATACGAAGGCTACTTCGCCCACGAATTCGTCCCCGCCAAAGACCCCATCGCCTCGCTCAAGCAGGCCGTCCAACTCTGCACTGTGTGAGGCTTGCAGGGCAGTCGCCATTCGTGGGGCAGTTCCCCTGGACTGCTGCCGAGGCTCTCGTCGGCATCTCGACCGTGGCAGAGAACTGATTCTTCATGGGAAGAGCGGGATCAGGGGGTCCCGCGCGGACGAGGGCGTCCGCCCCACCAGGTCCGGCGCAGTTCTGGGCCGCGGCTTATTTAAGCGGCATTGAGGCCTGCCAAACCCGTACTCCGCCAAACGAACCTGGCTCGTGCGTGCTACGATTCTTCTAATCATCATGACCCGCTGCCTTGCCTTGTGCCTTCTGGCCACGCTGCCGTTATTGGCCCAGCCTGCAAAATTTGACGCCGCCGCGGTGGAGCGCGGGCGCACTCAGTTCAAATCCAGCTGCGGCTTCTGCCACGGCGATGACGCGACCGGCAATCGCGCCCCCGACCTCCTCCGCGCCACCTCCCTCAGCCACGATACGGATGGCGACACGCTCGGCCCGATCATCCGCAACGGCCGCCCGGATCAAGGCATGCCCGCCTTCAACACTCTCAGCGCCGCCCAACTCGCCGACATGGTGCTGTTCCTCCACAAGCAGGCCTACGACGCTCTTCACAGCGCCTCCGTGCCGCGCGACTATCCCTTGAAGAAGCTCCTCACCGGCAACGCCGCCGCCGGCAAAGCCTACTTCGAAGGCGCGGGCGGTTGCGCCGCCTGCCACTCCGTCACCAAAGACCTCGCCGGCATCGCCTCCAAATACACGCCACTCGATCTGCAACAGCGCATGCTCTACCCCGCCGGACCCGGACGCCGCACCGCCACCGTGACCCTCCCCGGCGGCAAAGTCATGGAAGGCCGCCTGGTGCATGCCGACGAGTATGAAGTGGCCATCACCGCCGCCGACGGCTGGTACCGCTCCTGGCCCGCCGCCACGGTAAAGGTCGAGATCCACGATCCGCTGGCCGCGCACAAAGCACAGATGCCGAAATACACCGACGCGGACGTGCATAATCTCTTCGCCTACCTGGTAACCCTGAAGTAAGTGGACCCCATGAAACAACTCCTAGCCTGCGCCCTTCTTCTCACTCTCTCCGGAGCCGCCGCCGATAAAGAGTGGCCCACTTACAACGGCGATTTCTCCGGCCGCCGCTACAGTTCGCTCTCGCAGATCAATCAGGGCAACGTCAACCAACTGACGCTCGCCTGGTCCGCGCAGATGCGCGGCGCCACCGTCAAATCCACGCCGCTCGTGGTCAACGGCATCATGTATGTCACCACGCCCGATAACGTCTGGGCGCTCGACGCGCGCACGGGACGCACGGTCTGGCACTACCTGCGCGAATCCAAGGGCGATCACATCGGCCAGCGCGGCGTCGGCATGTACAAGGACTGGCTCTACTTCGAAACTCCCGATTGCCACCTCATCTCCCTCAACGCCAAGGACGGCACCGTGCGCTGGGACGTCGAACTGGCCGACCCCAAACTGGGCTACTTCGCGACCATGGCGCCGCTCGTGGTCAAAGACCACGTCCTCGTCGGCGTTTCGGGCGATGTCACCGATATCCCGGGCTTCCTCGATTCGCGCGATCCCGAAACCGGCAAGCTGCAGTGGCGCTGGTTCAGCGAACCCAAGCCCGGCGAACCCGGCTCCGAGACCTGGCCCAAAGGCACGGACGCGATTCTCCACGGCGGCGGCATGGCCTGGATTACGGGCACTTACGATCCCGAATCCAATCTGACTTACTGGGGCATCGGCAATCCCAACCCGGTGCTCAACGGCGATGGCCGCAAGGGCGATAACTTATACACCTGCTCCATCGTCGCGCTCGATGTCGGGACCGGGAAGTTGAAGTGGTACTTCCAACCCTCTCCGCACGATACCCACGATTGGGACGCGGTCCAGACCCCGGTCCTGTTCGATGACACCGTCAACGGCGTGCGCCGCAAGTTCCTCGCCCAGGGGAGCCGCAACGGCTACTTCATTGTGCTCGACCGCACCACCGGCGAACACATTCTCACCAAGCCCTTCATCTATACCAACTGGAGTTCCGGCATCGATTCCAAAGGAGTGCCCCGCCCCAAAGCCGAGAAGGAGCCCAAGCCCGATGGGGTGCTCGTCTCCCCCGGCAGCGACGGCGCCACCAATTGGATGGCGCCCAGTTACTCCCCCGATTACGGCCTCTTCTTCCTCAGCGCCCGCCGCCTGTGGAGCGTCTTCTACATGACCACGGACGCCGGCAGCAAGCCGGAAGGCTGGGCTGGACGCGACCGCAACCTCTTCGCCGAAAGCGTGCTCGAAGGCATCGATTACAAAACCGGCGACATCAAGTGGAGAAAGGAACTTGGCGATGGCGAAGCCGTCGCGGGCATCCTCACCACCGCCGGCAAACTCCTCTTCACCTCCGATAATGCGCAGAACCTGGTCGCGCTCGACCCCGCCACCGGCAAGACCCTGTGGCACGTCCCGGTAGGCGGCGCCATGGCGGCATCCCCCATGACGTATGAGCTCGATGGCCGCCAGTATCTGCTCACTCCGATTCAGAACGTGATCTTTGCCTGGGCTCTGCCCGAAAAGCCGGTGAAATGATGTCTATCCCCGAAGAACTCGCCGCCCTCTTCCGCCGCGACCTGACCCGTCTGGTACAGGAACTCGCCGCCTTCCCCGACGACGCCACGCTTTGGAAGACGCTCCCCGGGATCGCGAATTCCGCCGGCAACCTCACGCTGCATCTCGAAGGCAATCTGCGCGAATTCATCGGGCGCCAACTCGGCGGTGTCGCGTACCAGCGCCAGCGTCCGCTCGAATTCTCAGACAGCGGCTTCACCGCGGCCGAACTCTCCAGCCGCATCGAAGCCGTTCGCGACCTCGTCCCTGCGATCATCGCGGCGCTTTCGCCCGAGCAGTGCGCCGCCACCTTCCCGGAGAACGTTTACGGCATGCCGCTTTCCACCGGGCAGTTCGTGCTCTCGCTCTACGGCCACCTCAGCTACCATCTCGGCCAGATCGATTACCTGCGCCGCATCCTTTCCGCCGGTTCCGCCGTCCCGTTCGCCGGACTCTGACGCCCTTCTGCCACGCCCCGCACTGCCTGCGGGGTGGCAATTCGTCACCCCTGCCGCCTGTTGGCAAATTCGCCCAGTGTGCCCGCGATTGCGCCGTATGTTGTTGCTCCCATTGCTCCAGCGGCCTGAAGCCAAAGGGCCGCCCCAGCCTCCCGCGCTCTGGCACGCCGCGTGCATTCTGCCAGGTAGAACGGAGACTACGGATGAGACGCTTCACCAACCGATCGCTTCTGGTACTTGCCCCCCTGGTGATGGCCGCGGCACTACACGCCGCCGCGCCACCGGTGGTGCGCGAACTCGGCCGCATGAGCGGCGAACTGGAAACGCTCTCGGCCGCTCTCGGGCCCAAGGTTGTGCAGATCTCCACGCAGGGGCTCAAGATCACCGATGGCGGCGAAGATCAGCCCGCCGGCGTGCTCGTGGCCGAACATGGCCGCGGCTCCGGTTTCTTCGTCTCCGCCGATGGCTATCTGATGACGAACGCGCACGTGGTGGCCAACGCCACGCGGATCACCGTCACGGTGCAGAACGCGGGCGCGCCGCGCGAGTATGTCGCCGCCATCGCCGGCGTCGATGCCGATAACGATCTCGCCCTGCTCAAAATCGAAGCCAAAAACCTGCCCTTCTTCGACGTGACCGCGCCCGCCGCCGCGCGCCAAGGCCAACTCGTGCTCGCCTATGGCAGCCCGCTCGGCCTGGCGCAGTCCGCCTCCATGGGCCTGGTCAGCGCCGTCAACCGTCAGCTCAATGCCGACGATCCGCGCACCTACATCCAGACCGACGCATCGATGAACCCCGGCAACTCCGGCGGTCCGCTGGTGGATCTGGAAGGCAAGCTACTCGGCATCAACACCATGATCCTCACCCAGTCCGGCGGCAGTGAAGGCATCGGCTTCGCCGTGCCGCTCGATGTGATCCGCGCCAGTTTCACCGCGCTGCGTGAGAAGGGCACGCTGGCCCGGCCGCTGCTCGGCATTCAGCCCCGCAGCCTCTCCGCCGAACTCATCTCCGCCCTCGGGCTACAGACCAAAATGGGCGTCCTGGTGGAAGACGTCAATCCCTATGGCGCCGCCGGAATCGCGGGCATCCTGCCCGGCGATGTGCTGGTCTCTCTGAACAGCCAGGCAATCCACAATATCCGCGATCTCTACCACGTCGAGTATTCGCTTCCCGTCGGCGCCTCCGTCGATATCGCCGTGATGCGCGGCGCCGATCTGCGCCTGCTCCGCATTATCCCCGACGCTCCGCGCCAGAGCATGGCCTCCCTGACGCCGGGCAGCGTCAACGAAAAGGAGAACCTGATTCTGCGCCTCGGCGTCTATGGCGGCACTGTGACGCCGGCCGTGGCAAGCGCCATCGGCGGCCTCCGCGGCCCACAGGGAGTGATGGTGTTGGCGCGCGCCGGCATCAGCCTTTCCGGACAGACCTCGCTCACGCAGGGCGATGTGATTCACGCCGTCAACGGCAGCACGGTGGATTCCGTCGAGAGCCTCCGCCAGGCGCTTGGCACCCTCGCCGATGCCGCGCCCGTCGTGCTGCAGGTCGAACACGCAGGCATGCTCTCGTTCCTGACTCTCGGCGCCACCGCCGGCACGGAAGCCCGCACCAAGAAGACCAGCCTCGGTACAAGCACCAAGTCCGCCGCGCTGCGCTTCTAGCCCGCGCGCCGGCGCATTTTTGCACTCGTTCTTGCCTACGCGACCGCGTGCAGTTACACATAAGCCACTTTGCCGGCGTCCTGGACTTTCGTGGGGCAGTCCCCCTGGATCGTGTCTGACAATCGCGGCCGACGCCCTCGTCGGCCTTTCGATCGTCACAGGCATCTGATTCTTCGTGGGCAGAGCGGGATGAGGGGGGCCCGCGCGGACGAGGGCGTCCGCCCCACCAACTGCGGCGGATTTCGGGCCAGTGGCTTATTCAAGCGGCATTGGGAGGAAACGCTTGCCCTGCTTTCGGAGGGGAGATGGGGTCGAATGGCGGCAGGAAGGGCGGTTCAGCCGAGGCGGGGGTAGAGGAGCCAGCGGATCAGTTGGACGGGGAAGGGCAGGAGCCAGGTGAGGGATCCGGACTGCACGAACAGGGTCGGGGTCAGGATGCAGACGAGCGCGGCGATTCGCGCGAGGCGTTCGGTGGCTCGGGCGCCTTCGGACTTCGCGACGACCGTGGCGGCGAGCAGCAGCGCGGGCAGGGCGTAAGCCATGCTGCGGGTGGTATCGTCCACGCAGAGCGCGGCGGCGGTGATCGCGGCGAGCGTGAGCAGCAGGGCACTGGCCAAGGCGCGATGGCCGCGCCAGAGCAGGATGGCGAGCGCGGCGACCACGAGCAGCCAGCCGCCTCCCAATCCGGACCAGAGCCCGAGCGGCGCTACGTTGACGTGCGCGAGGAAGACGGAGAGGCCGGTGCCTTCCCACGCGGTGTGCAGCGAATACTGCGCCGCGAAGTAGAGGCGGGTGGCGGCATAGGCAACGGTCCCGAGAACGATGGCCAGCGCCTTGGCGCGCCGATTCGCGCGCGCGAGTTCGAAGAGAAAAACCAGGGCGGCGGCGAGCAGGGCGCGCTCATCGGTCCACGCGGCGGCGAAGATGCAGAGTCCGGCGACGATTGGAATTTCCACGCTCATTGCGGCCAGCAGAAGACAGAGCGCGACCGCGTCATAGAAGCCGCCGAGCAGTTGATGAAAGGGGAGCGCTCCGGGCCACGTGCAGCCCGCGGCGAGGCAGAGCCACAAGGCGGAGGCGCGGCTGCCGGTGACGCGGAAGGCGACGAGCAGGATCTGATAGAGCGAGAGCACGCCGCAAGCCGCGAAGAGCAGGAGCAGTCCCGTGGTGGGGAGCGGGAGCAGGCGGGCGAGCAGCGGGACGGTCAGGCGGAAGGTGAGTTTGGCTTCGTGGGAGTCCCTGGGGAAGAGGCGGGCCATATCCGCCTGGGGCTGTGCGGACTTGATGGCGGCGTTGCGCCAACTGGCGGCGACGCCGGGTTCCTGTAGGAAGTGGTAGTTCGGGAAGGCGCGAAAGAGGCAGAAGGCGAGCACCAGCAGCAGCGCTTTCGCCTTCCACCGTTTCCCGGATACGGCCCACCCCGCGAGGCGGCGGAGGCTGTGGTCAACAGCCTCCGCCAACTGGCTCAGGGGTGTGGGCGTTGCCGGTTCCGGGTGCATGCGCCCGGGCTACTTCTTCCACTCCGGCAGGCGTCCCGGGGTGGGCGGCGCGCCGGCGGCATCCAACTGTTTCTCCAGAGCCTTGAGATCGATCTCCAGGAGTTTGCGCAGTTTGGGGATTTCGACGGCGAGCCCGTCGCTGGCGATCTGATACTGCTCGAGCGCCGTCTTGGTGGGGCGTCCGGTGGTGCCGCGCGTGGGTCCGGCGGCGGATTGGACGTGGTCGCTGATGGAGGCCTGCACGGCCTCGTTGGTGGCGCGCCAGACGCGGTCGCCGTTGAGGGCGAGGTTGATCTGGTCGAGCTGGTGTTCGAGGCGCAGGGTCTCTTCGCGCAGCTTCACGGGCAGCGAAAGAGTGGCGTCAATGGCGCGGCGGATGGCGCTGATGCGCGCCGCGGCTTCGGTGGCGGCCTGGGTAGTGGCGGTGAGGGCGTGCTGCAGTTTGGCCAGCTTCTCCTGGTAGTCCGCCATTGCGAGGCGGTCTTCCTTCGTGGAGGGGCCTTCGCCTACCACTTCGACGGTCTGCGAGCCGGGGAGCGGCGTCACCACGCCTTCCACGCGCTTGGCGAGGGTGACGGTGTACTTGCCGGGGGGCACGAGCGCGCCACCGCCGCCACGACCGGCGAACATCGCCATCATTTCCTCATCGCCCCCGCCGCCGGCAGGTGCGCCAGCGCCGCCGCCGCGTCCACCGCCACCGCCAGCGCCGCCGCGACCGCCGCCGCCGACGGCTCCGGCCATGGGGATGGCTGCTGCGAGCGCGGTACCCTGAGCGCGCAGGTCCCAGGTGATGCGCGAGATGCCGCGCGCCGCGGGTGCATCGATGCGGCGAATGACTTTGCCTGTGCTATCGGCGATCGAGATGACGATGCCGGGCGTCTCCTCTTCGGCTTCGGCGCGGAGTTGATTCGGCGTCGGGTAGGGAGGCGTTTCGCCGCGGGCCAAGGCCGCGCGGTCGCGGCGCTGGCGTTCGGCCCGTTTGGTGCTGAGCGCCTCTTTCAGGTTGTAGGTGATCTGCGCTCCGACCGGCGGGTTGGCCGCGGTGAAGAGCGAGGTGCCCAGATCGCCGCCGCGGCTTTGCGGCAGGAAAGAGAGCGCGGGCTTGCTGGTGAAGATGTGGCTATCCTTCTGCATGATTTCGGCCGTGGCGGTGCGCAACGGGCTGTAATCGTCGAGGATGTAGATGCTGCGTCCGAAGGTGCCGATGACCAGATCGTCCATCTGCTTCTGAATGGAGAGGTCGCGGACCATGATGGTGGGCAGGCCGATGTTGAGCTTCATCCACTTTTCGCCGCCGGTGTTGCTCCAGTAGAGGCCGAATTCGGTGCCGGCGAAGAGTAGTTTGGCGTTGACGTGATCTTCGGCGATGGCGTAGACACCGCCGCGTTCGGGCAGGGTGGCGGAGAGTGAACTCCAGGTCTTGCCGCGATCCGTGCTCTTGATCAGATACGGTTTGAAATCGCCGTTCTGGTGATTCTCGTAGGCCACGTAGACCGTGCCCGCGTCATGCTGGGAAGCGATGATGCGCTGCACGTAGGCGTCTTCGGGCACGCCGGCGGGCTTTTCTACTTTGCGCCAGTTCTTGCCGCCATCCTCGGTGATCTGCACGAGGCCATCGTCCGTGCCGACATAGATGAGGCCATCGACTTTGGGGGATTCGGCGAGTGAGCTGATGTTGTCATAGAGCGCGGTGGAGACGTTCTTCTGAATGGCGTCGATGGGCCAGACTTTGCCCATGAGGGGAAGCTTGTTGCGGTCGAGGCCGCGGGTCAGGTCGCCGGAGATTTCTTTCCAGGAATCGCCGCGATCGTCCGAGCGGTAGAGTTTCTGCGCGCCGAAATAGAGGCGGGTGTTGGAGTGCGGGCTGATGATGACGGGCGCGTCCCAGTTCCAGCGCAGGCCGGGCTCGTCTTTCTTCGGCTGGGGCTGAATGCTGACGCGCTCGCCGGTGCGCTTATCGAAGCGCACCATCACGCCGTTCTGCATGTTGGCGTAGATGGTGTTGGGATCCTTGGGGTCCACGCGCGAATAGAAGCCATCGCCACCCATGGTGACAAAGCAATCGGCGTTGGTCAGGTTGGTGAATTTGTTTTTGGCGGGGCAGCCGATGCTGTTGTTGTCCTGCGTGCCGCCGTAGACGAAGTAGAACGGAGCGTCTTCGCTGACGGTGACATCGTACATCTGCGCGGTGGGCAGGTTGCCCTTGAAATTCCAGGTGGCGGCGCGGTCGAAGGATTCGTAGAGGCCGCCATCGCAGCCCACCAGGTAGTGATTGGCGTTGTGGGGATCGACCCAGATATCGTGATTGTCCACGTGCTTGTTGCGGGTGCCGAGGGCGGTGACGGTGCGGCCGCCATCATCGCTCACCATGATGTTCATGTTCATGATGTAGATGCGGTCGCTGTTGTGCGGGTCCACCTGCACCTTGGAATAATACTGGCCCTGCTCATCGTAGGTGCCGCGCTTTTCCCAGGTGACGCCGTTATCGGTGGAGCGGTAGGTGCCGCCGCGGCCTTCGGGGCCTTCCACCTGGGCGTAGATCATGTTCTTGGCGCCGGGCGCGTAGTTGAGGCCGATGCGGCCGAGATCGCCCTGGGGGAAGCCGCCGCGGACGGTTGCCCACGTCTTGCCGGCATCGATGCTGCGGTAGAGCGCGCTTTCGGGGCCGCCGTGGATCATGCCGAAATACTTGCGCTGGCGCTGGTGGGTGGCGGCGAGCAGGACATCGGGATTGTGCGGGTCCATGACCACGTCGCTCGCGCCGGTGTAATCGCCGACCTTGATGAGGCTGGCGGACCAGGTCTTGCCGCCATCGGTGGTTTTGTAGAGGCCGCGTTCGCCGCCGCCCTTCCAGAGCGGGCCGGGCGCGGCGACATAGACCACGTTGGAATCGCGCGGGTCGATCACGATGCGGGCGATGTGTTCGGTGAGTTTGAGGCCGACATTGCGGAAGGTGCGTCCGCCGTCTTCGCTCTTATAGACGCCATCGCCATAGGAGACGCTGCGCTGGTTGTTGTTCTCTCCGGTGCCGACCCAGACGAGGGAGGGGTTCTTCGGATCGATGGCGATCCAGCCGATGGAGTAGGAGCCGTAGGTATCGAAGACGGGTGTCCAGGTGGTGCCGTTGTTGGTGGTCGCGAAGATGTTTCCGCTGGCCAGGGCGATCAGGTAGTGGTTGGAATCGTCCGGGAACATGGCGATCTGCGAGATGCGGCCGCTGACGAAAGCGGGGCCGATCTGGCGAGCGCGCAGGGCGGAGAAAGTGAACTCGTTGATGGGCTCGTTGGAGCCTTGCCCGCCGCGGCCACCGCGGCCGCCGGGGGTCGCCGGTTCATCCTGCGCGAAGGCAGAGAGGGACAGGCACAATAGGAGCGGAAATAACCTCATAGCGGGGAGTATAACTTATGTGCGGTGCGGCGGGGGCGATATGGCGAGGGAAAAGGCAAGATTAGTGGGACAGGCCGGGAGGCCTGTCCTACTTGGCGTTGATGGCGACGAAGAGGCCGGATTTGCCGCCGGCGACCAGGTCGAGTTTGCCATCGGCGTTGAGGTCTTGGGCGACGATCTGCATGCCGCCGCCCATGCGGGAGCCGTAATCGATGAGGTGGCGCGTCCACTCGATGACGCCTTTGGGGTTCTTGCGGTACTCGTACCAGTAGACGCCGAGGGGTTCGCGTTCGCCGGGATCGTTGCCGTTGTGGGCCATGTAGCGCTTGCCGGTGACGAGGTCCAACTGGCCGTCTCCGTTGAGATCGACGAGGACGGAGGCGTGCGCCTGCGACCAGGTGTTATCGATGACGTGGGGCGTCCAGGCGCCGGTGGCGGTCTGTTCGAACCACCAGATGCCGTAATCGTGCGCGCTGGTGGTGAGGACGTCTTTGCGGCCGTCGCCATTGATATCGAGGACGTACATGAAGCCGAATTTGACTTTGCTGTCTGGCACCGGTTTGGCGCCGCCGGGCGCGGTGGGGTGCTCGGCCCAATCGGTCGCGTGGAAGGTCCACTCGCCTGGCGCGTGGATGTCGGCGGGGGCTTCGAGCCAGCCCTGCGGCGTTAAGACATCGTTGCGGCCATCGCCATTCACGTCGCCCACGCCGATGCCGTGGCCGTAGCTGTGGGAACTGATCACGTGCTTGACGAACTTGCCGCCCTGCAATTCGAACCATGCCAGGGGCGCGGTGGTTTTGTCGAACTGAGGCAGCAACTCCTGCGCCTTGCCATCGTTGTTGAGGTCAACGAGGAAGCCGAATTCAGAGGGTCCGCTGGCGTCGATTTCGTTCACCGCCCAGGTCGCGTTCCAGGCGCCGCTGCGCTTGCCGGGATTCTTCAGCCAGACGATCTTGCCGGAGAAATAGCCGAATTGAATCACGTCGATCCAGCCATCGCCATCCACATCCATCGCGATATCGGTGAAGTTGTCGACGTAGTTGGAGGTGAACTCGAGTTCGCGCAGCGGGTGCTTGATCCAGTTGGGGGCTTCGTACCAGCTATCGCCGCTGATGATGTCGGGACGGCCGTCGTTATTGAGGTCGGCGACCGCGGCGGTCTCGCTGGCCCCGCCATCGATCATGCGGGTCTGGAAGGGAATGTCGGGCGGGCGGCTGGCCGCGACCAGAAAGATCGCCATTCCGACGGGCAATAGAGCTGCGACGTGGCGGAGTGTCATAGGACTTCTACTTTATCTCTGATTGAGGAAGCCGTCATGGGTCTCGACATGGATCTTGTGGCCATCGGTGCGGATAGTGATCATTCCGTTCTGATCGGTGCGCAGGGTGGCGGTGTGGTGTTCGGCGAGTCGCTGCACGACGAGCGGGTGGGGGTGGCCGTAGCTGTTTTCGAAGCCCGCGGAGATGATGGCGAAGGCGGGGTGCACGGCATCGAGGAAGGCGTCCGTGCTGGAGGTGCGGCTGCCGTGATGCGCCACCTTGAGCACGTCGGTGGGGCGGAGTTCGTCGAGGTAGAGCATCTCCTGTTCGATGGGGCGCTCCACGTCGCCGGTGAGCATCAGGGTGCGTTCGCCGAAGGTGACGCGCATCACCAGGGAATCGTTGTTCTTGGGATCGTCCACGGGGATGTAGTCCGGCGTGGGAGCGAGCACTTCGATGGCGGCGCCGCCGAAGGCGAAGTGCGCAGGCGCGTGCAGGGGCACGATCTTCGCGCCGATGGCGACGGCCTTTTCGCGCACGGCGGACCACTCGGGACTATCGGGCGTGACGCCGGTCCAGACTTCGCGGGGATGGAAATCGGTGATGAGTGCGGGCAGGCCGCCGCTGTGATCTTCGTGGGCGTGAGAGAGGGCGACGATATCGACGGTGCGGATGCCGCGGTCCCAGAGATAGGGCGCGACCACATCCTCGCCGATCTCCATCTGGGCGTGGGAGACGCGGCCGAAGGCGGGGATGCCGCCGCCATCCACGAGCATGCGTTTGCCATCGGGGAAGACGACGAGGAGGCTATCGCCCTGGCCCACATCGATGGCGGTGAGTTCGAGTTCGCCGGGGTGGGTCTGGGGCGCGAAGGGGTGCCAGACCAGCAGCACGAGGAGCGCGCCCACCAGCGCCGCGCCCCAGCGGGTGCGCCAGACGGCGGCGACGATCAGGGCGAGCGAAAAGGCGACGCCGAGCCAGAGCGGCGGTGTGGGGATGCGCCAGTTGGGTTCGATTCCGGCATGGTAGAAGACCACCTTCTGGGAGAGCCACAGCAGCAGGCCCGCGATGCGCGCGAGCCAGTGCCAGCCGGTGAAGACGGCGAGGAAACCGACCGGCAGGACCAGGCCCATCAGAGGGACGACGAAGGTGTTGGCGGAGAGTCCGGAGAGGCCGAGGCGATGGAAGTAGACCACCATGGGCAGGGCGAGCCCGAGTTGGATCACGGCGGAGACGAGGATGAGTTCGTAGCCGAAGAAGAGCACGCGGGCGGTGGAGGTGACCATCCAATTGGGGAGGCGGAGGGTCTCTATGATGAGGCGGAGTTCGATGCGGAATTGGGCGGCGCGGGGAGGCAGGCGCAGATCGCGGCTGGTTTCGCGCAGGTCGCGCAGGGCGGCGGCGAGCGGTCCGGAGGTGGCGGCGATCATGGGCGTGGCGAAGGCGCCGAGGAAGGCGACGGCGAGGAAGGTCAACTGGAAACTCGCGTCGAAGAGCTGTTCCGGGTCGGCGATGAGGAAGCCGAGCGCGACCGCCGCGAGCAGATTGAGGGGGCGGCGTTCGCGATAGAAATAGCTGCCCACCATGAAGAGCGTGAGGCCGGCGGCGGAGCGGGTACAGGGCGCCTGCCAGCCGGTGACCATGGCGTAGAGCCACGCCGCCATGACGGTGAGCAGCAGGGCGACGCTCTCCGGCACGAGGCAGAGGCGGAGCAGGAAGAGGAAGAAGGCGGCGAGGATGGCGACGTGGGTGCCGGAGATGACGAGCGCGTGGAAGGTGCCGGTGGAGCGGTAGGCTTCGGTCCAGACGCGCTGCAGTTGGAAGGACTGGCCGATCAGGAGCGCCTGCATCATGCCGCTCTGGTAGGCGTCGCCGGGATAGAGGCCTTCGATGCGCTGGAGCGCGGCCTGGCGCAGGTCCATCACGGCCTTCTGGAAGCGCGAGCCGCACTGGCCGGGCAGCACGCGGACGGTGCCGGCGGCGGCGGAGACGGTCCAATAGATCTGCTGGCGCGAGAGGAAGTGGCGGTAATCGAAGGCGCCGGGGTTGCCGAAGTTGCGCGGGGCGCGCACTTTGCCATCGAGCTCGATGTTCTGGCCGTAGTGCAGCACGGGTAGGGTTTCGCCGGGCTTGGTGTAGAGAGTGACCTGCGCGCGCGCGTCGCGGTCCAATTCGAGGATGAAGCGCTCGCGCTCGCCGGAGATGGCGGGCGGCTCCACCACGCAGCCGCCGACGATGACGACTTCGCGGCCGCTGGCATCGATGGTGGGCGGGGGGCCGGGCTGGTGGACCCAGGCATCGAAGGCGCCGGCGAAAAAGAGGCCGAGCAGGCAGCAGGCGCCCGCGAGGATGCGCGCGTTCCGCCACAGCGCGAGCACGCCGAGGGCGAGAAATGCCGCGACCGCGCCGAGCATCTCCGCCTTTCCGAGCGGGGCCAGCCGGTATGCCAGAATGCCCGCGGCGAGTGCGGCCAGCGGACCCACGAGTGGATGCTTCAAGTCCCCATGGTATAACCATCCCATGCGCTTTGCCTTCTGCCTGCTGACACTTTTCCAACTGACACTTCTGCGACCAACCGCCTTTGCCGAGGAGCGGCCCAAAGTGCGCGCGATCACGGCGTTCATCCGCATCGATGCGGCTCACTATCCGACGCAAGTGGCGGACGCGGTGAAGTTTCTCAATGCCGCGCGCGAGCAGTACAAGGCGGCGGGCTTTGAAGTGGAGACGGTGCGAGTGGTGACGCAGCCGCTGGCCGATTACACGAAGGGAATGTCGCGAGCGGCGGCGGTGGCGATGTTGAAGGGCTACGGCGAACTGGCGGCGAAGGCGGGTGTGACGCCGAATCTGGGCGCGGTGCAACTCACCGACGATGACGATCCGGCCACGGTGGATCTGGCGATCGCGGTGTTCGCCTCGACGAAGATCAACGGCAGCATGGTGGTGGCGGGCGAGAATGGCATTCACTGGAAATCGATCCGGCAGGCGGCGCGGCTGGTGAAAGAGGTGGCGGCGAAGAGTCCGAATGGCGCGGGCAATCTCAATTTCGCAACCACCGCGATGGTGAAGCAGTATGGCCCGTTCTACCCCGGCGCGTGGCACGATGGGCCGGGCAACACGTTCGCGGTGGGATTGGAGAGCGCCAACGTGGTGGCGGAGGTGTTCGCGGCGGAGCACGAGCCGGGTGCGGCGGAGAGCAAACTTTCCGCGGCGCTGACGAAGCACCTGGTACTGGCCGAAGCTACGGCGATGCGTGTGGCGGTGGAGACGAAGTGGACGTACGCGGGGATCGACCCGACGCCCGCGCCGCTGGGCGATGTTTCGATTGGCCGCGCGATGGAGAACTTCACGGGCGCGCCGTTCGGTGCGCCGGGCACGATGACAGCTGCGAGCATCATCACGCGCGCGGTGCAATCGACGCCCGTGAAGCAGGTGGGCTACGCGGGGCTGATGGTGCCGGTGCTGGAAGACAATCTGCTGGCGAAGCGGTGGGAGGAGGGCACGTACTCGATGGATTCGCTGCTGGCGTATTCCGCCGTGTGCGCGGGCGGGCTGGATACGATTCCGCTGCCCGGCGATATCACGGAGGCGAAGCTGGCGCGGATACTGGGCGATGTGGCGTCGCTGGCGTGGAAGTGGCACAAGCCGCTGGCGGCGCGGCTGCTGCCCGCGCCCGGCAAGAAGCCCGGCGAGCGCACCGCGTTTGACGACTCGCGCATGGCCAACACAGTGGTGCGGTAAGATTTCATATGCGAATTGCAGCCCTCCTTCTGATCGCGCCGTTGATCGTGCCATGTGCCGGCGCACAGCAGATGAAATCGCGCATCGCGCCCGGATTCGATTCCATCTCCGGCGCGCGGCTCAAAGCGGACCTGACCTTTCTCTCTTCGGATGCCCTGGAAGGGCGCCGCTCGCTCGAGCGCGGCAGCGAGGTGGCGATTCAGTGGATCGCCGCGCAGTTCGCCATCGCGGGGCTGAAGCCGCTGGTGGGTGATAGCTATTTGCAGCCCGTGCCGCTGATCGAATTCACGGCGGATCGCGCGTTGACTTCGCTGACGATTCACCATGGCGCGAAGAGCGAGACTTACCACGCGCCCGATGCGACGGCGAACTTCTCGAACGAAGTGAGCCTCTCCGGGACGGTCGTGTTCGCGGGCTATGGCATCAGCGCGCCGGAGCTGGGGTATGACGATTACGCCGGCATCGATGTGGCGGGTAAGGTGGTGCTGATTTTTAATCACGAGCCGCAGGAGAACGACGATGCTTCGATCTTCAACGGCAAGGGCAACACGCGCTACAACAACGCCACGTACAAATCGCTGAACGCGCAGCGCCACGGCGCGATCGGGATTCTGGCGATGCCGGACGTGAACAATCACGCGGCGGGGCAGGGGCGCGGAGGGCGCGCGGGAGCGGCGGGGCAGCAGACCGGGCAGCCGGTCGCGGCAGGTGCGGGCGGACGCGGTGCGCAGGCGCAGACACGGCCGCGGATTCCGACGGAGGCGCTCTCCGAGGGCGGCCCCGCGATCCCCACGTTCACAATCAGCGCCAAACTTGGCGAGGAGTTGCTGGCGGCGGCAGGGAAGAAGCCCGCCGAGGTGCAGGCGGCGCTGGATGCGAAGCCAAGTCCCGGGTCATTCGCGATTCCGGATACGCACGTGGAGTTGCATCCGGCGGTGGCGGAGCGGCGCCGCGCCAATTCCTATAACGTGGTGGGCTTGCTCGAGGGCAGCGACCCCGCGCTGAAGGCGGAGACGATCATTTATAGCGCCCACTTCGATCACGATGGCATCGGTCCGCTCGGCGTATTGCACGGCGCGGATGACAACGGTTCGGGTACGGTGGGCGTGGTGGAACTGGCGCGCGCGTTTGCGCTGAATCCGGTGAAGCCGAAGCGCTCGATCCTGTTCATTGTGTTTGCGGCGGAAGAGCGCGGCTTGCTGGGCGCGTATCACTATGTGGCGCATCCCTTGCGTCCGCTAGCGACGACGCGGGTGGAGATCAACTTCGACATGATCGGGAGAAATGAAGCCGCCGACCCGCGGGTGCAGACGGAGATTTCGCCGGATACGTCCAACGAGCTCGGCCTCATCGGCACGCACTACAGCCCCGATTATCGGGCGGTGGTGGAGCGCAATAACGAGATGGTGGGGTTGAAGCTGAACTACAAGTGGGACCGCGATTCGTCCAATCAGGTGCTCTTCCGCAGCGATCAGTATCCATTCCTGCAGCACGATATTCCGGGCGTGTGGTGGTTCACGGGCTTCCATCCGGATTACCACCAGATCAGCGATACGGTGGAGAAGATCAACTTCGAGAAGATGGTGAAGATTTTGAAACTGGCGTATGCGTCGGGTTTCGATTTCGCCGATTCGCCGACGTTCCCCAAACTGGTGGGGAAGGCGATGAGCCGGCAATGAAGATCCGCACGGCGGGCACGGAGGATGCCGCTGCGTTGGTGGACGTGATCAATGCCGCGTTTCGGCGGGCGGAGGCATTCTTCATTGAAGGCGACCGCATCGATCTGGCGCAGGTTCATGCGTATCTACAGAAGGGCGTCTTTCTGGTGGAAGCGGAGTTGGGCGCCTGCGTGTACGTGGAGTTGCGCGGCGCGCGCGCGTATTTCGGGCTGCTCAGCGTGGATCCGGAGCGGCAGGGGAGCGGATTGGGCAAGGCTCTGATTCAGGCGGCGGAAGCGTACGCAAGGGAGCACGGGTGCGGCCACATGGATATTCGCATCGTGAATCTGCGCGCGGAATTGCCGGCGTTTTACGAGCGATTGGGGTATGTGGAAACCGGCACGGAACCATTTACCGCGGGAGTTCCCACTAAGCTTCCCTGCCATTTTCTGGCGATGGAGAAATGTCTGGCCGGTTGAGGCGAGCCCTCAGGCGCCAACGCCGATTGGCAGTTCGATCTCATTGCGCACTTGCGCGCGCAGGGACTCTAACCGGCTGGCTTCGCTGCTGGGGGTTACCTTGAGGAGTTTGGTTGCGAGGAGGTAGAGATCGGCTGCTTCGCGATACGCTCCCGCCTGTGCCAGAGCCTGCGAACGATGTAATTGTTTTGCCGCCAGGATCGCCAGATCCCGGTCCGTCCTGGCCCGAAGACGCGTCAGTGATTTGCTGCTCATCACTTACTTAGACGCATCTCGAGGCCAATTCGACCGGAAAAAATGGTGCGCGGGTGTGGGGGAAAATCCCTTACTGTGCCAGCGCGGCCTCGACCGCCTTGACCAAGTCCTTCGATTCGGGCGTGACCGCGGATTCGAAACGGTTGATTACATTGCCCTTCTTGTCCACCAGGAACTTGGTGAAGTTCCATTCGATCTCGCCGCCCGTCTTTGCCTTCGCATCCGTGAGGTACTGGTAGAGCGGTGTTTTGTCCGTGCCCTTCACGGAGACTTTGCTCATCATGGGAAACGTGACATTGTAATTACGGCTACAGAACGTCTTGATTTCGGCGTTCGAACCCGGCTCCTGCGAGCCGAAATTGTTGGCCGGCACACCCACGATGACAAAGCCCTTATCCTTGTACTTTTCGTAGAGTTTTTCGAGCCCGGCGTATTGCGGCGTGAAGCCGCACTTGCTGGCCACGTTCACCAGCAGCACCACTTTACCTTTGAATGTAGAGAGCGGCGTGGCCGCGCCATCAATGGAATTGAGTGTGAAATCGTACACGCTCGACGCGCCAAAAGCCATCGCGCCGACAGCCAGTCCAAGCATCATCAGTTTCATCATGCTTCCAGGATAGCGAAGCCGGCAAATGCGCGGGTGATTCGCGCGCGTCCGCCACGGCAGAATTAACATTCAGTGGGACGCGGTTATTTCTTCGCGCGGCCGTCCGCACTCATATCGGGCGGCGCGACCGGCTTATCGTCGCCGTAAGTCGCCACCAGATATTCGAGGATGGCGTCGCGGTCCGTGTACTTCGTACCCCAGCCCGCCATCTTGTCCAGTTCCTTGTTCCATCCGGCGCGGCTCAGCCGATTGGTGTGGATGATGCGCAGGCTGTGGCAGGGCAGGCAGGTGCGCTGCTCTTCCTGGCGGCCTTTCTCGATGACTGCCTGATCGGCGGCGCAGGCCGCGAGGGCGAAGCCCAACAGCAGGAGTGCGGTGCGCATTATGCTTTCTCCACGGTGACGCCGACTTTGTCGATTCCATTCCACAAATAGCCCGACGGATTCCACGCCGGGACGAAGGGCTGCACGCGCCCCGCGGTATCCGTGGCGCGCGAGAGGATGGTGTAATAGCCGGGATCTTTCGGAGTCCAGTTGAGCGTGAAAAGGCGCCACGCGAAGGGCAGTTTCTGGGCGGAGAGTTGGGCGTTCTGCCACGTGGCGCCGCCATTGGTGGAGACTTCCACGCGTTCGATGGCGTTCTCTCCGGCCCACGCGAAGCCGCGAATCACCATGGGGGCGAGGGGCGCTTTGCTCTGATCCTCGGGCGAGGTGAGGGTGGATTTCACGGGCATGCCCTCGATCACTTCCAGTTCGGCGGGGCGCGCGGGCGTGCCGGGGGGCAGCGCGTACTTGGGGTAGCGGTAGCCCGGGTTCATGAAGAAGCCGCCGCTCTCTTTCGCGGCGGGGGTGAGGCGCACCACCCACTTCACCCAACTGGTGCCATCCCAGCCAGGCACGATCAGGCGCGCGGGCACGCCGTGAATGTCCGGCGTCTCGCCATTCATTTTCAGGGCCAGCAGGGTGGCGGGGTGCATGGCTTTTTCCATGGGCATGCAGCGTACGAAATCGGGCGTCTGCATCACGCCGCTATCGGCGCCATCGATTTCCAGGAACTTGGCGGAGGTGTCCACGCCGGCGAGTTTGAGCACGTCGCTCAGGCGCGGACCGGTCCACTCGGCGTTGCCCACGGCGCCGCGTCCCCATTGAATGCCGGGCAGTTTCGGCGAATAGAAAGCGCGTCCGTTGCCGGTGCATTCGAGGGTGGCGGGCACGGTGTGTTGGGGTAGCTTCTGGAGGTCCGCGACGCTCAGGTCCATTGGCTTGGAGACCAAGCCGTTGAGCTTGACGCGATAGGCGGCGGGGTCGATCGCGGGGCGGGGCAGATGCTGGCGCAGGAAGAAGGCGTCGAGCGGAGTCACCCAGGTGTCGAAATATTTGACCGGAGTTTCGAGATCTTCGGGGCGGTCGTTGTGCAGGATCATCGGGCGCTTGCCCGCGATGGCGGGGGGCTGATCCGCCGCCTTGAGGTTGCGTGCTGCCGCCGCGGTAAGCATCGCCGCGAATAATTGACGCCGGTTCGCTGTCATCGCTCTAAGAGACTAATCCACGCGGGTGTCAAGGCGCAAGCTGGCAGGACTCGGCGAAGAGTGCGGCAGGGATCGCTTTCTGGCTTTGCCCGCCTACTACCCGGCGTGCGGGCGGTTGCGTGTTTCGAAGCGGTGCGGAGGGCGGGGGAGTAAAAACCCGAATGAATTGGGGACAGGCCGGGAGGCCACACTTGTCCAAATCAGGTTTTCGCAGAGCTTAATTTGGACAGCCGAATACCTGCGACCATTTGACGGCTTTCAGCCCACTGCTTTCAGCCAATGTGGCCTCCGGAGCCAGTCCGCACGGCATTTCGCAGCCATTTTGGAGGTGGGGGAGGATCTGCCCGCCGGCAGTCGCAATTTGGATAGCATCTTGCGCCGCTGGGAACCTCGTTTTGGCCAGCCCACGGTGCGCACGCAGAATCAATGACTGATCCCGTCCAATTGCGCTCGGCTGCGGCTAATTTGGACAGCTGTGGCCGGGAGGCCTGTCCTACTTTCTCACCTCTACCTTGAGGCCGGACAGGGCGGCGGGGGAGTGGTAGACGCGCTGGGTGGCCTTCACGAAATCGGCTACTTTGGCGTTGAAGATGTCCATGAACTTCTGCGGATTCCGGTCCACCAGCGGGAACCAGGAGCTCTGCACCTGCACCATGATGCGATGGCCGCGGCGGAAGCAGTGGTCGATATCGGGCATCTTCCACTCCACTTTTTCCT
>CAIRBY010000499.1 GCA_903876865.1 uncultured Acidobacteriia bacterium | reverse complement strand
GACCGGCAGGTCGCCGCGGGGAAGCATCCGCGCGAGACCAATTGCACGGATTGCCATATGCCCAAACGGCGCACGGAAGATGTGGTGCATTCAGCCGCTACCGATCACTACATCCAGCGGCGAAAACAGGCGGGAGACCTGTTGGCGGAACGCGCGGAACGTCAGGAGACGGGCGCCAACGCGTACCGCGGTCCGGTGGCCTTGTACTATCCCGAAACGCTGCCGCACTCCGCCGAAAACGATCTCTATCTCGCCGTGGCGCAGGTGAAGCAGGGGAGCAATTTAACGGCGGGCATCGCACAACTGACGGCAGCAATCACAAGGTATGCACCGCGGCGGCCGGAGTATTATCTGGAACTCGCGGAAGCGCTGCAGAACAACGGCGAGTTGGCGAAGGCGCTGCCCGTGTATCGCGAAGTGGTGCGGCGAAGTCCGGGATTCGCGGTCGGCCTGCAGAAACTCGGCACGGCCCTGCGCCTTTCGGGCCGGTACGCCGAGGCCGCGCAACTGCTGGCGCGGGCGGCGGCCGCAGCACCCAAAGGCGCGCTGGCGTGGCACGAACTCGGTTTGACTTACCGCGCGCTGGGCAGAAACACCGACGCCGTGGCCGCACTCGGGAAGGCGGTCGCTCTGGATCCCGATCTGCCCGAGGCGCATAACAACCTCGGCATCATCTGGTCCACCGGAGGAGAGCGGGCGCGGGGCGAAGCCGCATTTCGCGAGGCAATCCGGATTCGGCCCGATTCCGCCGACGCGCACGGCAATCTGGCCAACCTTCTCTCGGCCGCCGGCAATTTGGGAGAAGCGCGGGGGCAGTTCGAAACCGCACTGCGACTCCGGCCCGGCGATGCGGCCACGCGCTACAACTACGCCATGCTGCTCGGCCAGACCAACCGGTACGACGAAGCCCAGCGCGAGTTGGAGGCGTGTCTGCGGACCGACCCCGCCTTGGCGGACGCCCACCAACTTCTGGGCGACCTGCTAATGGCGAAAAATCAGGCACAGTTGGCACTCCCTCACTATCGGGATGCGGTTCGGATTCAGCCTGAATCCGGACGTGCGCAACTCGGCTTGGGAGCGGCGCTGCTCAGCACAGGCAACCGGGCGGAAGCCTTTCCGCACCTGGAAAAAGCGGCAGCTGGCTCAGACGCGAATGCGCGCGCGCAAGCATCTGAGATCCTGCGACAACTCGGAAAATAACCAGCCGGGATTTTGGGGTGGGTCCCCCGGATTTGGCGTAGAGCCACGAAAAGGGATGGTGGCCGGGGACGGGATCGAACCGCCGACACGCGGATTTTCAGTCCGCTGCTCTACCAGCTGAGCTACCCGGCCAAGGGGGGAAACTTCAGTGTAGCAATCCCCTTACACCTTCTGCAAGGTTTCGAGAACTTCTCCGGTCGAGCGCTCCACATCCGCGTGCAGGCTGTTGCCGTGCGCGTCCATGGTCACGATGGCGGCGAAACCCTTCACGCGCAGGTGCCACATGGCCTCGGGGATTCCGAATTCCATCAGGTTCACACCCAGCACCTTCTCCACTGTCCGCGCATAATATTGCGCCGCACCGCCGATGCCGTTGAGATAAACCGCGCCGAATTCCTTGAGAGCATCCGAAGTCTTCTTCCCCATGCCGCCCTTGCCGATCACGGCGCGGACGCCATAGCGCTTGATCACATCGGCCTGATAAGGCTCTTCGCGGATGCTCGTGGTGGGCCCGGCGGCCTTCACCTTCCACTCACCGCCCTCCTGCAACATCACGGGCCCGCAGTGGTAGAGCACGGCGCCGTTCAAATCGACTGGCGGCGGGTTCTTCATCAGATAGGCGTGAACGTTGTCGCGGCCGGTATACATCTCACCGTTGATGAGCACCACGTCGCCGACTTTGAGCGAGCGCATCTGCGCTTCGGTCAGGGGCGCGGTGAGAATCACTTCGCGCCCCGTGAGCGGGAAGCCTTCGCCGCGCGCCATCTTTTCGATCTTGCGCGCCGGGTCGCGGTAGAGCCAGTTGGTGATCGCGCCACTGGCGGCATCCAGCCGCACGCCGAGGCGGCGGAAGGCCCAGCATTCATAGGCCACGCTCACGAAGAAGCTGGCGGGCAGGCGATTGGCAGCGGTGATCTTGCAGCCGATCAGGCTGGTCTTGCCGCCGAAGCCCATCGCGCCGACTCCGAGTTGGTTGGCCTGCTCCATGATATCGGCCTCGAGCTTTGCGAGTTCGGGAATGGGATTCATATCATCGAGCGTGCGGAACAGCTGGCTCTTGGCGAGATCGTAGCCGTGGGCGCGGTCGCTGCCGATGCAGACGCCGAGCGCTCCCGGCGCGCAGCCCTGGCCCTGCGCCTGCCAGACCGCGTGCAGCAGGCACTTGCGCACGCCTTCGATGTTGCGGTCCGCGCGGCCCAGGTGATCGAGGTTGCAGGGCACCGAATACTGAATGTTCTTGTTCTCGCAGCCGCCGCCCTTGAGCATCAACTTGATTTCGATCTCGTCCTCTTCCCACTGATCGAAGTGAATCACGGGAGTCTCGGTGCCGAGATTGTTGCCGCTGTTCTTCCCGGTGAGCGAATCCACCGAATTGGGACGCAGCTTGCCCAGCCGTGTAGCTTCGGCAACGGCTTCCTGGATGGCCTTCCGCAGCACGATCTGGTTGACACCGACCGGGGTGTGCACGAAGAAGGTGGGCATGCCCGTATCCTGGCAGATGGGGCCGGAATCTTCGACCGCCATATCCACGTTCGAGAGGATGATGTCGAGGGCTTGCGAGGACTGCGTCCCGCGCGTCTCCTCATTAGCGACGAGGGACATGGCGGCACGCACGTCGGGGGGCAGATTGGTCGAGGTCTGTGTGATGAGTTCCAGCAGGCTGGCGGCGAGGAATTCCATATTCGGCTCCGAACGTCTATTGTAGCCGCACACCGGCGATCATGCCGGGCTTGATGGCGGGAATCGCACTATTGAATTCGACGATCGCCTGATTGTCTTTCACCTCACGCACCACGCCCTGCATCGAGGGACTCTGCAGATCCAGCACGATAACGAGTGCCGGCGCGCCCGGCGCGATGCGCTTGACCTGCTCGGGCTTGAGATCGACGACGGCTTCGAGAGCATAAAGGTCCGTGGCGATGCGGAAGAAATCCTCGCCGCCGGCAGTGGCATCGTCGCCGATCTCGCCTTTGCGGCTGACCACGTAGCCATCCACCGGGGAGCGGACTTCAGCGGCGCCGAGGGCGGCAGCGGCATCCTCCAGTTGCACCTGTTTGGCGGCAACAAGTTTCTTCGCGCCGGCGGCCTCTGCCGCCATGCTCTGCACGCTCTCATTGGCCGTGCGTACCGCGGCGGAGACGATCTCGTAATCTCTCTTCGCGCCCTCGACTTCGCGTTGTACCTTTTCAAAAGTCAGGCGCGGGGTTGCGCCTTCGCGGAAGAGGGTCTGCTGGCGGGTGAAGAGTTTCTCGGCGCGCTGCAGGGCCATCAGGGAGCGCTGCGCATCGG
>CAIRBY010000498.1 GCA_903876865.1 uncultured Acidobacteriia bacterium | reverse complement strand
TTAGGTTTTCGCCGAGCTTAATTTGGACAGCCGAATACCGGCGACCTTCTGACGGATTTTAGCCAGTGTGGCCTCCGGAGCTCGTCCGCACGGCATTTCGCAACCATTTTGGCGGTGGGGGAGGATCTGCCCGCCGGCAGTCGCAAGTTGGACAGCATCTTGCGCCGCTGGGAACCTCGTTTTGGCCAAGCCCCGGTGCGTACGCAGAATCAATGACTTATCCCGCCCAATTGCGATAGGCTGCAGCTAATTTGGACAGCTGTGGCCTCCCGGCCTGTCCCTGCTAATCTCGCCTTTTACATCAACCACTTCAAGAACGTCGCCAGGCTGTGCAGTTGATCCACATGGTCCGGCGCCGAATTCCCCGCGTACCCAATCAGCACGAACCTGCCCGCCCGCGCCTCGCTCAACTGCTGCAACCCCATCGGGCCCCACTTCAATACCGCCCGCCGCGGCACCTTCACCAGACCCAGTAACGCATCGGCCGTCTCGGTCGTGCTCGCGAACGTCCCCGGGAAGATCTCCGAGTGCGTGATCACCGCCCGCTTTCGCCCCGCCATCGCGTCCCGCGCCAGCTTCTCCCAGATCTCCAGGTTCCCCATCCCGATCTTCGATTCCAGCGGCCCCGGTTTGCCGTCCACGTAATCCGTGTGGATGCCGTCGATCATCAGCGCCGCGTCCACCCGCGCATACGTCTCCGGCGCCTTTAGCATCTGCCGGATCGCCCCGCACCCCGCGCTCCAGCCGCCCACCATCACTCTTCCGAAATGCAGCCCCGCTTTACTTTCCGCCTCTTTCAACAGCGCCAGGAAGCGCGCCGGATCCTCGAACAGCTTGGCGTAGGTCGCCGACCCGCTGCCCGCCTGCACGCTCACAATCGCCACGCGATCGCGCGCTCCCGCCACCTCCGGCAACCACGTGCCGCCATGAAAAAAGAACAGCACCGGCGCGCCGTTCTTCAGCCCCGCGGGGACGAAGAGCGTACCAAGTTCGAGTTTCTCGCGATGTCCAGGGGGAGTTTGTTGCGGAAGGCGGGGGTGTGCCCGGGTGTGTTCCACCATGGGCGAGGGATTCTGCGATTGCTGCCCGCGTGCCACTCCGAATACGAAGAGACTCACGAACAGCAATCGCATGGAGGTTACCTTCTATCGTTACCGCTTATCTGCGTCGGCCTTGCGCAAGTGGCTGTTCTTCACGCCATACGTGAAGTAAATGATCAGCCCGATGCCCAGCCAAACGAACAGCCGGATCCACGTCTCCGCGCCCAGCGACGCCATCATCGCGAAGCACACCAGGCACCCAAGAATCGGCACCAGCGGCACCAGCGGCGTGCGGTACGGTCGCGGCGCATTCGGATTCGTCTTGCGCATCCAGATGATGCCGATGCACACGATTACGAAGGCCAGCAGCGTTCCGATGCTCGTCATGTGCCCCAGTTTCGCGATCGGCAGGAAACCCGAGAAGAGCGAAACGAAGACCATGAAGATCATGTTGCAGCGCCACGGCGTCTGATACTTCGGGTGGATGTCGCTGAATACGGCCGGCAGCAACCCGTCCTTCGACATCGAGAAGAAGACGCGCGATTGGCCCAGCAGCATCACCAGAATCACGGACGTGTACCCGGCGATGATGCCCACCACAATCGTGGTCCGCAGCGCCACCGAGGGGAACAGGTTGATCACCGTCGCCACC
>CAIRBY010000497.1 GCA_903876865.1 uncultured Acidobacteriia bacterium | reverse complement strand
CGGCGATCCGGGTGGAACTTGCCGAAAGCCAGATATTGCAAGCCGATCTCACGCTGCAGCCCGCCGGCTTCATCCGACGTTTTTTCCATGTCTATGCCGAAGATTGGAAAGCGGGGCCGGCCGCCGCCACGGCCGCCCCCAAGTTCCGCGGCTACCCCGCACCGGTCGATGGTCCGCCGTTCCCGTTCGGGGTGTGGCCTTACGGAGGCAGCGTGGTCATCGGTCAGCCGTGGACCCAGGCGGGGCCGCTCATGACCGCTATCTGGGGCGGTTCCAATGGCGACGCCTGGAAGAAGAGCGGCATTCAGATTTATGGCTGGCTCAATGCCGGCGCTAACGTCAGCACCTCCAAGGGCGGCGGCTACGCGAACTTCCCCGAAGCCTATGCCGAGCGGCAGGGAGTCCAACTGGATCAGGAAGCTCTCTACATCGAGCGCCAGCCCGACACCGTGCAGACAGATCACCTCGACTGGGGCTTTCGGATCACGGCGCTATACGGCCTTGATTACCGCTTCACCACAGCCAAGGGGATTCTCAGCCATCAACTGCTGGAGAAGAATCAGGAGAACGGTTTCGACGTTCCCATGGCCTACTTCGATCTGTACTTACCTCAGGTAGCCAAAGGCATGGACATCCGCGCGGGCCGCTATATTTCCCTGCCGGACATCGAAGCGCAGTTGGCGCCCAACAACTACACCTACAGCCACTCCCTGCTCTACACCTTCGATTGCTATACGCAGACGGGGATCAACACCACTACCAAACTGAGCGATCACTGGCTCTTTCAACTGGGATTTTCCGGAGGCTGTGATGTTGCGCCGTGGGACAAAGGGGACCGCAAACCCACCATCAACAGTTGCCTGGGATACACCTGGCGCGAGGGCATGGACAACATCTACGTCTGCGACAACACCATCAACGATGGCAAGTACGCTTACAACAACCTTACCGCCTACTACGCCACCTGGTATCACAAGTACGGCGGGAAATCCCGCTGGCACAGCGCCACCGAAACCTGGTATCAGTACGAAAAACACGTCCCCAACGTCAATAACCCGGGCGCCGCAGGACTGCTCGAAACCGGCGCCAACGGCGCGGCCTGCAACAAGCCTTCGCAACTCACCTGCTTCGCGCCGGAGTGGGCGATCGTCAACTATCAGGAAAACCAGCTCTCGAAACACGATTACCTGAGCATCCGCAACGAATACATGGACGATATGCGGGGCCAGCGCACCGGGTTCCGCACGCGCTACTCCGAGCATCTGTTCGGGTGGGGCCATTGGGTGGGAACTACGCTGCTGGTGCGTCCGGAACTGCGTTTCGAAAGAGCGTACGATGCACCGGCGTACAACAACGGGACGAGGAAGAACCAGTTCACGTTTGCGACGGACGTGATCCTGTTTTTTTGAGGGAGAAGGAGCGAGCGGGAGCGGAGGACGAAAGCAGAAACGGGGGCGGCGCGTTCAGCGCCGCCCCCGTTTCCGTTTAGAACATGTTCCAGAGGAACTGGTTGTAGACTTCATGGTGATACTGCACTTCGGGAGCCTTCACGAAGGTCCCGAGGAGGCGCGGGCAGCGGTCGGCGGAAGCCTGT
Source organism: uncultured Acidobacteriia bacterium (assembly GCA_903876865.1). Taxonomy (GTDB): domain Bacteria; phylum Acidobacteriota; class Terriglobia; order Bryobacterales; family Bryobacteraceae; genus Solibacter. Next base: position 3,010 of record CAIRBY010000497.1, on the reverse strand, counting down.
TTGAGGTCCGCATACCGTGCTTTCACATCTTCACCGAGCAGCTTCGTGGTCCACTCCGCCGCGCGGAAATTGATGAGGGCGTCGTAGACGTTGTCCGGCAGGTAGCGTTCGGCGCCGCGCAGATTCTTGATGCGGCTTGTGTCGCCTTCCAGGCCGGTCTTGAAGACCGAGAGCATGACGAGGTACGGATTGGCATCCGGCCCCACCGAGCGGACTTCCACACGCGAACTGCGCTCGTTGCCGATCGGGATGCGCACCATGGAACCGCGATCCGTGGCCGAAGCCTTGATCTGGTTCGGGGCTTCGAAGTGCGGATCGAGGCGGCGGTAGGCGTTCACGCTGGCGTTGAGCAGCAGGCAGATGTCGTTGCCATGGGTCAGGATGCGGTCCACGAACTGCCAGCCGAATTTGCTGACCTTCTCTTCGCCCTTCGGATCCCAGAAGAGATTCTTGCCGCCCTTGCTGATGGAAACGTTGGTGTGCATGCCGCTGCCGTTGACGCCGACCACCGGCTTGGGCAGGAAGCTGACGCTCATGCCCATCTTGTTCGCTACCTGGCGGCAGATCAGTTTGTACAACTGGATCTGATCCGCGGCCGCGACCACTTCGGCATAGCTGTAGTTGATTTCGAACTGCGAGGGCGCGACTTCCGGGTGATCCTTTTCGTTCTCAAAACCCATGGCGCGCTGCACTTCCGCGGTGCGATCAATGAAGAGGCGCAGCGGATCGCCGGGCAGCGAGTGATAGTAGCCGCCGGTATTCACGTAATCGAACTTCACGGTCTCATGGTAGCGGCGCTCGGCGTCCGTGCCCTGGAACAGGAAACCTTCGATTTCGTTGGCGGCGTTGAGCGTGTAGCCGCTCTTTTCGTAGAGGCCGTTGGCGTAGTTCTTGAGCACGCCGCGGATATCCGCGCTGTAGGGCGAACCATCCTTATCGATGACTTCGCCGAAGACCAGCACCTTGCCGGCTCCGAAGACATCGGCCGGTCCCCAATAGAAGGAACTCCAATCCATATTCAGGCGCAGATCGCTCTCGCGCTGGGCGGTGAAACCGCGGATCGAAGACCCGTCGAAGGTCAGGTTGTCCCAGCTCTTGACAAGAAACTTCTTGTCGTAATCGAGCATATGAAGGCGCCCTTCGAGATCGCTGAACAGGACCGTAACGGCCTTGATGCGCTTCTCGTCCGTCAGATACTTCAGGCGCTCTTCCTGAATCTGGTGCACCGGCACGCGGGACTGGCGCTGCTTCTTGGCAGCAAGATTCAGGTCTTCCAGCTCTCCGTAGGAGAGGGTCAAAAAGTCTTGGAGTTCAGTAGGCATGGTGAGGTGATTATTAATTCTCCATGACTCTTGTCTCTTCTGGCAACGGTTTTGGGAGAGTTCGGCGATAGATTGTGTTTATAGGGAAAGATCAAGAAATTGATGTGGAGGTGTGGGCCGGGGAAGGGCCATCCCAAGGTGCCGCCACGAGGACTCCGCAACACGCGAATAGGGTGAATCACCTTTACATTTCAGGTGATTTAGTATAACCTTAAGGACGAGCCGCGAGATCTTACTCCCTCTTCGAAGAGCCTGAACTAAGTCAGGTTTTTCGGACCCCCCTCTTAGATGCTGCGAGCTCAGGCTCCGCTGCCTGCCCGCTGAATTGCCTGTTCCCGATACGGCAAAGTACGCACCAAGTAGATGTACTTAAGGAGAGTGGATGCTCGGAACGATCACCCGGTTCAGTAAGGTCACCGCCACGGGGGCAATTCGCTCCGAACAGGGCGAAAGTTTTGACTTCGATCTTGCGGGTGTACTCACGTACGACATCGCCTCACTCGCCCTCGGCAAATTCGTGCACTTTGAGGCCACCGGACGCGCTCCGGCACGCGCCATCAACGTTGCGCTGGAACCCCTGGTACCCGTCAATCCGGTCACGGAGCGACAAAAAGAGATCACGCAACTCCGCTATGTTGGCTTTGCCCATCGCGAGAACTGCCGCAGTTTCCGCTTCGAGCGCATCACGCCCGGCGGACCCACCCAGAATTTCGAAGTGGTTGCGGACCTGGCGCTCTTCCGCGGTTCCCGAATCGCCATCCAGGACGGGCCGGCGCTCTGCATGCGGGTGATTGCGCTCGAACTGCAACTCGGACGCACCTGGGAATCCCTGGGTTCGTGCCTGCTCACGGAACAGCATATGCAGGATTACCTGGCGAGCAAACCGGCGCCAGGCGCCAAAGCACCGAAGGCACCACGTCGCCCTTCCGTTTACACGGCACCATCGCCGTGGCGGTAGAGGGCAGTACAGGATTTTGCACTTTCGCTCGGGGAAGGAATACGGGATAACCAAATGCTATACGACAGCACGAAGGGCTTGATCCGCGGCATGCTGCGGGCGCTGGAAACCACGGAAAAAGTGCCGTGGGACGAACAGGCCGAACTTGGCCGCGAGTGCCTGTATGAGATCCATCAGATGTCCCGGCCGCAATACAAGGGCTGGCGCACGGATGGCAAGGGCAACGCTTCCCATGTTCCCGAGCACCAGAAGGCTACGCGCGCCATCCCTCACGTGAAGAGCATGGTCAGCGCGATTCGCAGGAAAGACCAGGCCACCGCGGTGGAAAGTGGACGCGCCGCTTTGGCGGAAATGTAAATGGCAGAGCCGACGATGCAAACCAAACGACGAGTCACCACGGCGTTCAGCGCCCCGCAATCCTCCTCCCGCGCCCGCGGTTCATTTTCCGTTGGCGACCTCCTGATCCTACAGCCGGATTCGGACACTCCCGACCAGTTGCGCTTCGTCCGCATGAACGGTCTGCGCCCCAATCTGGGGCGGGAACTCTATTACCAGTTGGAATCCGCCGAACTGCACGAGAAGACCGAAGCCGTATAGCTCGCGTACGGCCGCGGGCGGGAGTACACTGTTTTCCATAGGCACATACCGACTCAAAAGGAGAGTTGTATGGGAAAATTGTGTGCGATTTTTGTTCTTCTGGCAGGCTCCGCGCTCGCGCAGAACAGCGGCG
>CAIRBY010000496.1 GCA_903876865.1 uncultured Acidobacteriia bacterium | reverse complement strand
CCCTTGGGCCTGAGTCTTAACCGAGCCTCCCCCTTTCGGGCGAAGGTCGTTCTGTCAGCCTCTGGCACGACAGAACGGAGTGCCGCCCATGCGGTTAGCGGCGCTCCTCTGACTCGAGTGTTACCTGCGACCACGTCTCGCGTTTGGTTCGTTCGCTCCACCGATGAAGTCCCACGTTGTCCCGTTTTGAGACGGGTCCGTCCAGGTTATAAGTCCCATACGAAAGACCTGGGCCACGCATCGGAGACGGGAACGGCTTTTCCCCGGCCCCGTCTTAAGGGATGTCAGCAGCGCCAGAGTAGAGGCGCGAGGAGGCGGTCGGCCGCTCCCTCGTGCTCTGAAAGGCAAAACCTCAGAGTGCCGCCCGGAACCTGCGGGTTCATGGGACCAGTTAGCACGGCCACTGCCGCCACCAAATGGCGCGACCGGACCTCCTCCGGTCAACTGGCCGCTCCGCTAAGCAACAGTCCCCAACAGCCCACAGCGGGACGAGCGGCGATTCGTCCACGTTAGGAAAAATCCACATGGCCTTGTTTCCCATCGCCCAAATCAAAGCTCACTCCCTCACTGGGAGGATCACCCCGTCGCTCTTGCTTGCCGCCTTCAAGGCGGTCCAACGCAATCGCGGCGCTGCGGGCATCGACAAAGTCAGCCTCAACATGTTTGCGGCCAACCTTGCCCAGAACCTCCTCGCCCTGGAACACGACCTCAAGCGCGGCTCTTACCAGCCGCTGCCCTTACGTCGCAAGTTCCTGGATAAAGGCGGGGGAAAGTTCCGCCCGCTCGGTATCCCCGCGGTCCGCGATCGCGTCGCTCAGGAAGTGGTTCGCCGCCTCCTGACCCCGATCTTCGAGCCGCTGTTTCACCCATCGTCCTTCGGCTTCCGTCCGGGACGAAACTGCCATCAAGCCCTGGAAGAGGCCATCGCCATCCACGAGCAAGGCTTTCGAGTCATTCTCGATGCCGATATCGTCGGCTTTTTCGATAACCTTTCCCAGACGCTCATCAAGGAAGCAGTCGCGGCTCAGGTCGCCGACGGCAACATCCTCAACCTCGTCGAGAAGTTCCTTCGCGCCGGCGTGATGGAAGAGGGCGTGTTTAAGCCCACCACCATTGACACCCCACAAGGCGGCGTCATTAGTCCGTTGTTGGCCAACATCGTCCTCAACCATCTGGATTGGCAACTCGCTCAGCTCGGCTACCGCTTCGTGCGTTATGCCGACGACTTCATCGTGCTCTGCCAAACCAAAGCCCAAGCTGAGGAGGCCCAGACTCAGGTCACCCATATTCTTAACCAGCTCGGGCTCCAGTTGAGCCCGGAGAAAACTCGCATCACCACCTATGGCCAGGGTTACTCCTTCCTGGGTTTTGTGATCGCCAGCAGGTCCAAGCGTATGCGCCCCAAGTCGCAGGAGAAGTTCAAAGACAAGGTCCGAGAATTAACTGTCCGCTCGCGCAATCTGGACGCGTCTCTCATCGTGAAACTCAACCGAGTCATTCGAGGCACGGCCAACTACTTCACCCCGCGTTGGTCCACCAATCGGTCACGGTTCCGGCACCTGGATGCCTGGATTCGACGGCGCTTGCGCTGTCTGAAATACAAGCGTTTCAGTTACCACCATAACCGACGGATGCGCCTGAAGCAGTTTGCCAAACTCGGGTTGTTGAGGTTGGAGAGCTTCTGCTGGTCATGAGAACGGTTCAGACCAAGCCATGTCAAAGAACGGCGGACGGACCACCAACGGTCGGGTTCACTCTGTCCACAATCGGAGCCAGCCCCGAGGGTAGCGGTGCTGGCAGGGGTCGCCCGGAGCAAGAAACTTGCACGCCGGTAAATATGGCGAATGGACGCCATCGCGACAACGGGGAGGGGGTGGCGGCAACGCCACTCCCTTACCCACTCCGGGGTGAGGGGAACTACGCTCGCTCCATCCATGTTCGCCATCCGATTTTGCCACACACCGCTGCTTTTTGTTTATGAGTAAATCTCTTGTCCCTTGGGACTACCTGATCGTCACCGCCTCGAATG
>CAIRBY010000495.1 GCA_903876865.1 uncultured Acidobacteriia bacterium | reverse complement strand
GTGGGGGCGAGCGCGGTGGTGAAGGCGAAGGGATCGGGAACCGGCAGCGAGTGGTGCTGCAGCAGGAATTCGCCGGTCTTCAGGTGCCACCAGAAATCCGTGTCCGCGATCTCCGGCGAGAAGAGGCAGAGCAGGCAGGCCGCGGTGAGGATCAACGTGGCGAGTTTCAGCCACCGGGCGGGCGGTGCGGAGGGGGAGGCAGGCCCCGCCTCGGGCATGTGCCTGCGGCTTTTCGGTCGCCGGGCGGAGCGGTCGTTACTCATTCGCTTGTGGCACTCGGATTGGCATTGGCTTCAGCTTAGCGCAGGCGCGCTACTGGCTTGGGTGTAGATGCATCTCCATGAAGTTCAGGAAATGTTCCCAATCGCCGGGCAGCGTTCCGTGCCCGCCCGCGTGCATGTATTAGCCGATGGTGTGGAAGATCGGCTTGCCGGCGTCCGGCATCTTGTCCGTCTCCAGGCCCTGCTTGCCGAACAGTTTGTACACCGGTTCGGCGGCGACGGCGGCCAGGAACTCGCCCTTCGGGTCCGACCAGAAGTCCGTATCGCCGGTCTGCAAGAGCAGCGGGCGCGGTGCAATCAGCGCCACCAGCAGGTTGGCGTCCACCGGTGACTGTTCCGGGTGGGCGGCGTATTTCGCATAGTTGGCGGCGAACTGGTACGGGTAGCGCGTGGGTTCGGTCAGGTGCGCGATGGTCTCGCCGTAGTTGCGCCGGCTCAGGGCCGCGCCGCCTTCGCCGGAGCAACTCGCGATCACCATGGCGAAGCGCGTATCGTGTGCGCCGGCCCACATCACGGTCTTGCCCAGGCGCGAGACGCCGTAGATCGCGACGCGTTTGGCATCCACGGCCTTATCGGTTTCCAGATAGTCCATGGCGCGGCTCATGCCCCAGGCCCAGGCGGAAATCGCACCCCATTCGTCGGCGGCAGGCTCGGTCTGTCCGGCCTTGAGATAGGCGGCGCGAACGCCGAGCGGCACCCCGCCCAGGAAATCCGGATCGATATCGCCATAGTAGATGCCGGCCACGCCAAAGCCCTTGGCCAGCAGGTTATCGATCTTCATTCTGCCGATGCCAGTGCCTCGCTGTGCCGGAACCTTCTTCTTCTCGCGGTTCCACATCTCGCCGAGTTTGACGCCGGGATCGTCGAAGATGCCCGCGTTCGGGGCGAAGTTGATGGCTAGCAGCAGCGGCACGGGCTTGGTCGCGTTCGCCGGCAGATAAATCACCAAGTCTTCCTTGGGTCCGTTCTTGTCGGCGGTGAAATAGACGGTCACCTGTTTGCGGATCGCCTTGCCATCCATCGCGGGCGTGCCCCGGTCGAAGACGTCGAAGCTCATCGCCGCCGGGCGCCCGGGCGCGCGGCCATACTGATTCTCTTCGAACAGCGTCACGATCTCCGGGCGGCGCTGCGTGGTCCACGTCTTCGCGTCCTTGACGGCTTTGCCGTTGGCGAGTTTGAGCGCGTCGGGAAGAGTGTAAGTGCCGACCAGTTCCTCTTTGTAGTTGACGGGAATGCCTGCCACCACGGCTGCCGGAGGTTTCGCTCCAGCCGCCACCGGTGCCTGCGGCGTGGGCGGTGGTGTTGCGGCTTGTGGAGTGGGAGGTTGAGCGAAAGAAGCTGCGCAAGCTGCAATCACCGCGCAGACGAAGGGCGCGATTGCACGTCGGGATCTGGTGAGCATGCAGACATCATAGCCCCATGCGGGTAAGCCTGCCGGCGGCGTAACTGACCGATGCTCAGTGGCTGGTCAGCGACACGGCCAGCGAGAGCAGATACTTGATGCCGGGCACGATCCCGCTGGCTTCGGCATTCTCTTCCAGGCGATGCGGCATGTGCTCTACATTCGCGCCGATCGCGACCGCGGGAATGCCCATGCTCACCGCGATGTTCGCATCCGTCGAGCCCACGTCGGCGGGGACAATCTCCGGCGTGCCCCGCTTGCGGAAGTAGTTGGCGGCGGCAAGTGCGGTCTGCACCAGCGGATGATTGAGCCGCTCCTCTTTCGAACGGGCCTTGGAATAATCGATTCCCATTTTGGTTTCCACGCGGAAGCCCACGCCCTCCTGTTCGCCGGCGCGCATCGCGGTGGCGACTACGGCGCTTTCCAGGCGGTCCTGCGTAGCGCTATCCAGCGAGCGCAGATCCACCGTGAACCAGGTCTCGCGCGGCACCGCATTCACCACGGTGCCGCCGCCCACCATGCCCACGTTGAGCACGGGCAACTTGAAAGATTCCAGGCCCTGCGCAACCGGCGGCATGGGGATCTCATAGAGCGCGGTGATGGCCTTGGCCAGCGCCTTCGCCGGACTCGGCGCGCCGCGGCTTTCCATAGTGTGCGCGCCCGGGGATGTATAGAAAAATTTCAACTGCGTGATGCGCAGGGCGCCGTACCAGACCTGAGTCGAACCCACGTCGATCGCCACGAAGAGGTCCGGCTTATAGCCGCTGGTTTCCAACCAGTGCTTGGCGCCCAGCAGCCCCACCTCTTCCTGCACCGAGGCGAGGAAGATCAGGTCGCCCTTGGTCTTGACGCCGCCGCGGTCGAGCGCGCGGAACATCTCCAGCGTGGCCATCAGGTTGGAGGTGTCATCGCCCACCCCCGGCGCGCGCAGGGTATCGCCTTCGCGTTTTACCTTGAGGTCCGTGCCCTCCGGGAAGACCGTGTCCAGGTGGGCTGCGAAGACCACCGTGGGGCCGCCGCCCGTGCCCTTGCGGATCCCGCTGACGTTAGAGATGTCGTCTGTGCGGATGTCCTTGAGGCCCAGCTTTTCCATCTCGCCGCGAATATATTTCGCGCGAACCTGCTCCTTGCCGCTGGGCGCGGGCGTTTCCACCAGCCGGATCCACTCCTCGACAATCCCGCTGGCGCGTTCGTCCACCGATTGCATCGCCTTCCGGATCTCGGGTTTCTCCAGGAGCGACGGCTGAAACCACGAAGTTTGTGCGCAGATTGGGGAGGCAGCCAGCAGAACGAGGGCGCCGAAGCGTGTCTTGGGGAGCATATGATGCATCATACTCCGCATGGCGCCCTCGGTTCCGGGCTGAAAGATAAGCGGATGACCGGAGGGGCGAGCTCCAGGCCATCCTAATCCGCACAATGGGGGTACATCATGTGGACTGTTCGCAGGATAACACCGATACGGCCCTCATGGGGCGGGTGCCCATCGGGTTCCTGCCGGTTAAGGTAAATCGCCGCGAATTAAGGGTGCGGTTCGCCCAGGATGCAGCGCACCGTGTCGCGGGCGATCAGCAACTCTTCGTCGGTGGGAATCACCCACGCCTGCAATCTGGAATCGCCGGTGCTGATCATCGCTTCCTTGGACATGATGCCGTCATTCTGAGCCGCATCGATCGTGAGCCCGGTCCACTCCAGCCCTTCGCAGATGCGGGAGCGGATTTCCGGCGCATTCTCACCGATGCCGCCGGTGAAGATCACCGCGTCCGCTCCGCCCATACTGGCCAGGAGCGCCCCGATGTATTTCCGCGCGCGGTGGCAGAAGATCTCGATCGCGAGGCGGATCCTGCGGTCGTCATGCTCCTTCAGTTCCTTCAGGAGCACGCGCATGTCGTTGGTCACGCCGGAGATTCCCAGCAGGCCGCACTGCGTGTTCAGCATGGCTTCCACTTCGGTGGTGGAGAGTCCTTCCTTGGTGGCGATCAGGCTGAGGATTGCCGGATCCAGATCGCCGGAGCGTGTCCCCATGACCAGCCCCTCAAGCGGCGTCATGCCCATCGAGGTGTCCACCGACTTGCCGTTGCGGATCGCCGTCGCCGAGCAGCCGTTGCCCAGATGCAGGATCACCACGTTGGTCTGTTCCTTCGTCAGTTGCCGGATCATGCGGTAGCGGTAGGCCACGTAACGGTTGGAGGTGCCGTGGAAGCCATAGCGGCGGATGCGGTGCCGCGCATACAGGTGATACGGCATCGCGTAGAGGTACGCCTTGTCCGGGATTGAGGTGTGAAACGCCGTGTCGAATACCGCCACCTGCGGCATGCCGTGCCCGAAGGCTTCGCGCGCCGCCAGAATGCCCTTCACATTGTTGGGATTGTGCAGCGGCGCCAGGTCGATACAATCTTCGATGCCCTTCAGCACCTCATCGGTGACCACGGCGGATTCGCGGAATAATTCGCCGCCGTGCACCACGCGGTGGCCGATTGCGTGCACATCGCTCAGACTGCGGATCTCGCTCACCCCGGATTGCTCCGAAGCCAGCCAGCGCAATACGTAATCCAGCGCGGCTGAAATATTGCGGATGGGAGCCGTCACTTTCTTCCGCGGCGCGTTGCGCGTCTCCAGGGTGATGATGGCTTCGCCGCCAATCCGCTCCACGTAACCGCGGCATAGCCGCTCATCGGCATCCCGCCGGATATGTTCGAGGTCTGTGGCAATGACCTGGAATTTCAAACTGGAACTGCCCGAATTTAAGACTAAGACGTTCATATGATTTATCCCTATTTTCGCAAATTCGGACAGGAAACACTAAATTGCCCCGGGGCGCCCGTCGGTTATCATGAATCTTCCCCATGATCGGACTCACGATTTCCAAGTACCGCATCCTCGAAGAGATCGGCCGCGGCGCCATGGGAATCGTATTCAAGGCGCAGGATACCTATCTGGGACGCTTTGCGGCGGTTAAGGTCCTGGCCGAGAAACTGGTGGACAATCCGGAGATGCTGAGCCGCTTCGAACGCGAGGGCGGCGCCGTTTCCGCGCTCAATCACGCCAACATCTGCACCATCTTCGAAAGCGGAAACTGGCGCGGCCGGCCCTTCCTGGCCATGGAACTGCTCACCGGGCAGGCACTGGATGCGCGCCTGGCCGCGGGATCGGTTCCGCCCGCACAGGCGATCGAGATCGCCATCGGGGTGGCCAACGCCCTGGAAGCCGCTCATGCCATCGGCGTGGTGCACCGCGACATCAAACCGGCCAATCTCTTTCTCACTACCGCCGGCCGGGTGAAGGTGCTGGATTTCGGGCTCGCTAAAGTGCGGGTTCCCTCCACGCCGCTGGGTGACGATGCGCCCACTGCCGTGCGCTTTGCCACGCTGCCCGGCACCATCCTCGGCACCCCCGCCTACATGTCGCCCGAGCAACTCTGCTGCGAACCGCTGGACGGGCGCGCCGATCTCTACTCGCTCGGGGTCGTGATCTGCGAATTGGTGACCGGCAAGGTGCCGCTCCTCGGCGCAAAGGATTTCGAGGCGCTGCCCGCCGAACTGCGCGGGATCGTCCGCAAACTGATGGCGAGTGAACCTGCCCAGCGCTACCAGAGCGCGCGGGAACTGCGCGAGGCGCTGCAAAGCTGTGCCGCTCTCTCTGAAAAGGGGTAATCGATGAAGACGTGGATTCTCTGCTTTCTCTCCGTGACGCTTCTGGCGGCGGCTGCGCCAGACCCGCAAACCGAGAAGGAGATTCTCGCTGTGATGGCCGCCTACAAGCAGGCCACCATGCAGAAGGATGCAGGCGCACTCGGACGAATTCTCAGCGACGATCTCACCTACACCCACTCCTCTAACCTGCATCAGGATAAGGCCGCCGTACTGGCCGCGCTGAACGGCAAGTCGGTGGTCGAGGCCATGGAATTCAAGGACCTCAGGATCCGCGTCTACGGCTCCTCCGCCGTAGTCACCACGGATGTGGAGACGCGCAGCAATAATGCCGGCGCCGTGACTACCACCAGGCTTCACGTTCTGCATGTGCTGGTGAAGGGTCCGCAGGGCTGGCAACTCGTGGCCCGGCAGGCTACGCGCTTCCCCGAGCCCGCGGCTGCGGAGAAAAAGTAGCGCGGGCGCCTGTTGAGTTCTCCAAAACGTCCCCTTTTCCTGGCCGCTGCTGTAAACTGAGTGGCTATCCGCTGTACTTTCGTGCCCCAATTCAGATGGAGTGCCCGTAGTGGGCCAGGAGTAACTCGCAATGCGATCGATACGTAAAGGACAAATCCTGCTGGTGATCACGCTCGGCGTGGCGTGCACCGCTTGGGGACAGGGTGCCGGCCGGGCC
>CAIRBY010000494.1 GCA_903876865.1 uncultured Acidobacteriia bacterium | reverse complement strand
CTGGCCGACGCCACGCGCACCGGCTGGGATCTGGGCGGGCGGCGGATTCGTTTTCATGCGAGCGACCACGCTCCCGAAACCCTTGCCATGGCGCGGCGCTTCGGCGCGCAGACGATCGAAACGCTGGAGAGCTTTCGCTTTGAGCTTGGCGGGTGAAGCGGGGGAACTACTCAGGACGGGTGTTGGCAGTTGCTGCCGTCTCACCGGTCTGTTTCACTGCGCTCGCCACTCTGGCCGTCAACATCGTCCGTAGGGTCTGCGCCTGAGCGGCGGAGAAGGTCAACCGGCGTTGCGCCATCGCCTGGTAGTCGCGATGGGACCAGACTGGCTTCATGATGCCTTCGCCGTGGCGGGTGGAGTGGAATAGCAGGTGGGCGAGTTCGTGGGCCATCACGCTGCCGAGCAGGGAACTGTCCTGATACCCGGAGTTGTGCGCGGTCAGCGCCACGATCCGGGGATAGACGGCGGCGGCATGGTTGGAGAGGCCCTGGGTCAAGGCAAAGCCCAACGCCGTATCGGAGCGTTCGGGCGGTTCCGCGGCGTTGATCAGGAAGACAAAGAGGCCAGGATCTGAGGTTTCCTTGCAGACCTGATCTCCACCCCTTTCGCGCACATACGGGGGGCATTCAATCCAACGAACCGCGATGCCGGCTTCCTGAAACATCCAGCCCGCCTCACGCTCTGCCTGCCGGACTTCCAATTGGGGCGCATTCGCGTTATTGAAAACCTGCACCGTGATCTGCATGGGCGCGGCCGCCGCGCTTGCCACCAGAACCAGTCCGAAGATCCATCCGTTGTTGTTCATTTCCCGTCTCCCGGCAGCGCTTAGCAATCACTGCCCGGCTGACAAGGCGGGAACTATCCGGAAAAACTCTAAGCCGGCCAAAAAAATGTTGAGGGGCGGAATGCCGTATAATCGCGGAGTCGATGGACACCGCGCCAACGCCTGACGTCACCGGCCTGCTACACGCCTGGAGAGACGGGGACACCGAGGGCAAGAGCGCCTGATGTCCGTTCTGTACAACGAACTGCGCCGCACCGCGAGGCACTACATGCAGTTGGAGCGCGCGGGGCACACGCTGCAGACCACCGCGCTCGTGAATGAAGCCTATATGCGCCTGGCGGGCGTGCAGCAGGTGGAATACCGGGACCGCGTCCACTTCTTCGCGATGGCGGCGCAGATGATGCGCCGGGTGCTGGTGGACCATGCGCGCAGCCGCGGGTATCTGAAACGGGGCGCGGGAGCCTGTGTGGTTTCGCTGGAGGATTCGCGGCTGGCGTCGCCAGACCGGGACTCGGCGGTGGTGGCGCTGGATGACGCCCTGGCGGAGTTGGCCAAGCGCGATCCACGCAAGGCCCGGGTGGTGGAACTGCGGTTCTTCGCGGGGCTCAGCGTGGAAGAGACGGCCGCGGCGCTGGACGTTTCGCCGCAGACCGTGCTGCGCGACTGGAGCCTCTCGAAGGCGTGGCTGATGCGGGAGATGAACCATGGCTGAGACTCCCGGACCACCCAATCGCTGGGAGCGCATGGAGGAAGTGTTTCACGCGGCGGTGGAACTGGCGCCGGAAGCGCGGGCGAGTTTCCTGGCGCGGGCGTGCGGGGCGGACGGGGAACTGCGGCGGGAGGTGGAATCTCTGCTGGCGCAGCATGGCGAAGGCGATTCGCTGTTTGAGACTCCGGCGCTGGCGGATGCGGGCCTGACGGATGCGGGCCTGACGAATGCAGAGCCGGACCCGGGGAGGGGCGGCGCCGGCTGGAGTGCGGGCACGATGATCGGGTCCTATCGCATAGTGGAGGCGATCGGTGCGGGGGGCATGGGCGAGGTGTTCCGTGCGCGGGATACTCGACTGGGACGCGATGTGGCGCTGAAGACACTGGGGGCGCGGGTGTCGGGGGATCGGGGGTATCTGGAGCGGTTGCGGCGGGAGGCGCGGCTGCTGGCTTCACTGAACCATCCGAATGTGGCGACCCTGCACGGGATCGAGGAAGCGGACGGGGTGTTCGCGCTGGTGATGGAGTTGGTGGAGGGTGAGACGCTGGCGAAGCTGCAGGGCGGCGAGCCGATGCCGGTGGAGCGGGCGATCGGCTACGCGCGGCAGATCGCGGCGGGGCTGGAAGCGGCGCACGAGAAGGGGATGATCCACCGGGATCTGAAGCCGGCGAACATCAAGGTGACGCCGGAGGGGACGGTGAAGATCCTGGATTTCGGGCTGGCGAAGAGCGCGGGGAAGGAAATGGCCGCGGAGGCGAGTCCGAGCGCATCGCCGACGCTCTCACTGGCGATGACGGAAAAGGGGATGATTCTGGGGACGGCGGCGTACATGTCGCCGGAGCAGGCGCGCGGGCAGGCGGTGGACCGGCGGGCGGACATCTGGGCGTTCGGAGTGGTGTTTTACGAGTTGCTGACGGGGGAGACGTTGTTTGGCGCGAGCCGGAATGTGTCGGATTCGATCGCGGCGGTGCTGACGCGGGAGCCGGATTTCGGGGCGCTGCCGAAAGGCACGCCGGGGCGGGTGCGGCGGCTCCTGGAGCACTGCCTGCGGAAGGATCCAAAGCAGCGGCTGCGGGATATCGGCGATGCGCGACTGCTGCTGGACGAGGCTGAGGAGAAGGCGGTGGCCGCGCCGGTACGGGCGCGGTGGTGGTGGGTAGGGTGGAGCGCGGTGGCCGCACTGGCGGCACTGCTGATTCCGATGGCGGTGCTGCATCTGCGGGAGAAGGCACCCGCAGCGGTTGCGCTGAGATTTCAGATCCCGGGTGGCTTTCTCTCGCCGGATGGTCGCAAGGTCGCCTCTGTGTCCGGGGGGAGGCTGTGGGTTCATTCACTGGAGAATGACGAGACGCGGGACTTGGCGGCAGCCGAAGGGGCGACGCCGTTCTGGTCGCCGGACAGCCGCTTCATCGGCTATCTCTCGCAAGCCAAGCTCAAGAAGATCGGGGTAGCGGGTGGCTCCGCGGAGACCATCACCGACGTGCGTAGCTCCCGGTCCTGGGCGGCCGCCGCATGGAATCGGGATGACGTGATTGTTTTCGGTGACCGGTTGATCGGTCTATTCCGAGTGAACGCTTCCGGCGGTGCGACGGTTCAACTCACGTCGCTCGATCCAGCGCGCCATGAAAACTCTCAATATTGCCCTTCATTCCTGCCCGATGGGCGGCATTTCTTCTACATTCGCGCCTCAATGGACGAAGGGAAGAGCGCCATCTATCTTGGCTCGATCGATGCAAAGCCGGAACAGCAGAGTGCCCGGGCGCTGGTGGCGAGCAACTCGCAACCGGTGTACGCGGCCTCGGCCGAGCCGGAGATGGGCTACCTGCTGTTCGTTCGTGCCGGATCTCTGATGGCGCAGCCGTTCGATAATCGCCGCCTGGAGTTACAGGGGCAGGCCGTCGCCGTGGCCGAGCAGATTACGGACAGCCCATTCGGTGCGGTCTTCGTGCCGTTTTCGGCATCCGACAATGGCATGGTTGCGTTTCGGCGGAACAGCTCGCTTTCCGACCGGCGGCTCATCTGGCTCGACCGGGAGGGTAAAGAGACGGGGCTGGCAGTGGAGCAGGGCCCTTACGGAAGCCCGGCCCTATCGCCGGATGGGAAACGGCTGGCGTTGACCAGGAATCGCGGGGCCGCGGATGCGACCAGCATCTGGCTGATCGATCTCGCGCAGGGTGGAGCGGGCACCCGGTTTTCCTTCGGGTCTCGCGCGGATAACAACCCGCTATGGTCGCCGGATGGGAACCGCATCGTCTTCAGCTCCGACCGTGAGGGACGCTTCGACCTTTATCAAAAGCCCGCCGACAGCTCCAGGGAAGAGGAGCCACTGCTCAAATCCGGCGAGGACAAGTTCGCTACGAGCTGGTCGCGCGACGGACGCTTCCTGCTGTATGCGTCGCTTCATCCCAAGACGAAGTTCGATCTCTGGGTGCTGGATCTGGCGCGGGGAGGAAGGCAACTGCCATTACTTGTTTCGGATGCCAACGAGCGGCAGGCCCGGCTAGCGCCGGACGCACACTGGGTCGCCTATACGTCGGACGAATCCGGGCAAGACGAAATCTATGTCAGGTCGTTT
>CAIRBY010000493.1 GCA_903876865.1 uncultured Acidobacteriia bacterium | reverse complement strand
TCGCCGGCGCGGCTGCGGGCGCGGGCTTCGAGTGTCCGCCCGAGCAGCACCAGGGTGATGATCACGGCGGCGGCTTCGTAGTAGACCTCATGCCCGCCGCGCAGGGTTTCGAACAGCGAGTAGAGGAAGGCTGCGCCGGTGCCGAGCGAGATCAGCGAGTTCATGTTGGCATCGCGATGGAGCAGCGCGCGCCAGGCGGCGACGTAAAACGGGGAGCCGGCGTAGAAGATCACCGGGAGGGTGAGCGCCAGTTGAAACCACGGGGAGCCGTGCAGGTGGATCAGGCCGTGCGACATGCCGAGGATGAGCACGGGCAGAGAGAAGATCGCAGCCACAATCAGGCGCGGGCGGTAGCTCAGTTCGGCTGCCTCGGGAGGCGGCGGCGCGGCGGGGACGCCGAAGCCGAGTTCTTCGATTGCGCCCACGAAATCGCGGACCGAGGTGCGCGCCGGGTCGAACTCCACCGTGGCGGTGTTGGTGGCCAGGTTCACATTGGCGCGGGCCACCCCGGGGGCGGCGGCAAGCGTCCGCTCGATGGAGCGCGCGCAGGCGGCGCAGGTCATGCCGGAGACGGGGAGGTCCACCCGCTCGGGGTGTTCCGGGCGTTCCGCGATTTCCGCAGGAATCATGCCGGAACTTCGAAACCAATCAGGCGGACGGCGTCGGCAAGGGCGGCGGGAGTGACCACGCTCGCGTCGTAATCGACGGTGGCGTTCCCATTTACCAGGTCTACGGTGGCCTTGGAGACCCCAGGGGTGGCGGAGAGTTTGCGCTCCACGCTGCGTGCGCAATTCCCGCAAGTCATCCCGTTCACGGTGAATTTGACGGATTCGTGCATACTTACATGATGCGCCATAGGGGATACTGGCTCAGGGGGAATTCGTGGTTTTTTCGGATCTAGGACTGGCGCGGCGGCTGGAAGGCGCCGAAGCGGCCAATGCGCGCGGGTGTACGGCGATTCATCCGCAGGCGGCGTGGCTGGACATCGCGGGCGGCTGCGCGGTTTTTGTGGGGGCGGATTCGCCGCTCAGCCACGCCGTGGGAATCGGCTTGCACGGGCGCGTCACGGAGGCGGAACTGAATGAGGTGGAAGCGTTTTTCCGCTTCCGCGGCGCCGCCGTTTCGCTCGATCTCAGCCCTCTTGCCGATCCGGGACTGCTGGTGATGCTGGGGGAGCGCGGCTACCGCGTCACCGAATTCAATAATGTGCTGGTGAAGCCGCTCGCGGGGACGGAGATCGTGCTCACGCCGCGGGTGAGGCGCGCCCTGCCGGACGAGAGCGATCTCTGGAGCTACACCGTCGGCCGGGGCTTCTTCGAGCAGGGCGAACTGACTACGGCGGAAATGGACGTGGGGCGGGCCATCTGCGCCATGCCCGGCGCGCTCTGTTACCTGGGCGTTACCGAGGGCGGGGAAGCGGCGGGCGGCGCCGCCGCAGCGATCTATGGAGGGCTGGTGACGCTGTTTGCCGACAGTACGATCTCGCATCACCGCCGTTGCGGGCTGCACCGCGAGCTGATCGCGGCGCGGTTGAACGAGGCGCGGGCGCAGGGCTGCGACCTGGCCACCGCTTCGACGCTGCCGGGCAGCGGGTCGCAACGCAATTATGAACGCTCCGGCTTTGTGGTGGTCTATACGCGGATTACGCTGGTCGGCTAACCCGCGGCAGGGCGAAGTCGTACATTTTCATGAGAATTCGCCGGCGCGACGCTTACTCCCATCTATACGACTCTCCTGGTAGATTGGCTGGATCATGGTGTCGCGTCGTTCCTGGTGCCGGTCGCGGTTTGGATCGTCATCAGCGGGCTGGATGACCTCTTTGTCACCCTGGCCTGGTTTGCGACGCGCCACTTCCGCTTTCCCTGGCCCTCGGAGCGGGCAGCGCAGCGGGCGAAGGAGCGCCCCATCGCCGTGTTCGTGCCCTTGTGGCAGGAGCACTCGGTAATCGGGCGGATGCTGCGGCACAACCTGGATGGGATTCGCTACCGCAACTACCATTTCTTCGTCGGGGTATACCCGAACGACGTGCCCACGGTGGAGGTGGTGGAGCGGGAGGCGCTGCGCGACGGGCGCGTCCACGTGGCGCTGTGCCCGCATGACGGTCCCACCTCGAAGGGCGATTGCCTCAATTGGATTTACCAGCGGATGAAGGATTACGAGCGGGTCCACCGCCTGCAATTCCAGATTGTGGTGATGCATGACGCCGAAGACGTGATCCACCCGCTCTCGCTGCGGCTGATCAACTGGTTTTCGCGCGACTACGCGATGGTGCAGGTGCCGGTGCTGCCGCTGCCAACGCGAATCGGGGAGTGGACGCACGGGCTCTACTGCGACGAGTTCGCCGAGTATCAGCGCAAGGACATTCCGGTGCGGCAGTTCCTGGGCGGCTTTCTGCCTTCCAACGGGGTCGGCACCGGGTTCGACCGCAAAGCCATCGAACGGCTGGCCGAGGCGCGCTGGGGGCGTCCCTTCGACCCCGCCTGCCTCACGGAGGACTACGAGACAGGCTATCTACTGCATTCCATGGGATTTCGCCAGATTTTCGTGCCTCTGGGCGGGGAGGGAGCGGAGCCGCTGGCCACGCGCGAGTTCTTTCCCCGGCAGTTTCGCGCCGCCATCCGGCAGCGGACGCGCTGGGTCACGGGAATCGCGCTGCAAAGCTGGGAGCGGCACGGGTGGCGGGCGCCTTGGCCGCAGGTCTACTGGTTCTGGCGCGATCGCAAAGGCCTGGTGGGCAACCTGCTTTCGCCCGCCGCGAACCTACTTTTCCTATATGGCACAGTGAGTTACGTGGCCAGCCTGGGGCAGGCCGGTCCCTGGCATCTGGGCGACTACATCCCGGATTGGCTCTCGCTGGTTTGCCGGGTGACGCTGGGAGTCTCGGCGTTACAGGCTGGGGTGCGTGCCTACTCCGCCGCGACCATCTACGGATGGAGCTTCGCGGCGGGTGTGCCTGCCCGCATGGTGTGGGGCAACCTGGTCAACTTCGCCGCCACCGCAAATGCGCTGTGGCAGTTCTGGGATGCGCGCATGAAAGGCCGGGGCCTGGCCTGGAACAAGACCGAGCACGTGTACCCGATGCCACAAACGGCGATGACTGCTAATGCCGTTCAATTTCAACCGATTACAGTAATAACATCAAGTTCTTCTGGAGGAGACTAGATGAGCGGCAAAATTACAGTGTCAATTTCCTCATCGGTCCAGGTATTGAGGTAAACGCCTTGGTGCGCGGACCAGCGCTCGGTGTGCGAGACGGTCGCGCCGGGGGCGAGGTTGGTCAACGGCCCGAGCGTCTCCAGTTCCAGGATATCGGCGTTGGTGAAGGTCTCGAAAGTGCAGCCGAAATCGGGATAGGCGGCTGTCTCCGCCACCGCTTCATAGCGTTTCACGAAGAGTTCACCCTTCAGCAGGTAAGCACCCCAGGTGTGCCGGTTGTAGCTGCCGAGTTTCTGGGGATTGGAGTTTGTGGGGTCCTGGCGGAGCACCAGGTATTTGCGGGAGAGGCGCCAGCGCGGGTCGTCGAGGTGGGTGAAGGCCCACATGACCAGCGGATTGGTGGGGACGAGCATTTCCGGGTGGGTGCCGCGCGGCGGGAAGCCGTGGATGCCGGAACCGCCCTGCGCGAACATGGTAAGGACCCAAGTCGCGAGTTCGCGGGGTGCATCAGCGGCGTTACGGATCTCATGTATCACTTCCACTTCAGACCCGAAATCACTCATTTTAATGGTAAGTGATTTCTGCACGCCGGTTAAAGCCTCGACCGGTCCGGTAGCGGAGATGACGCTACCCTGGACGGTGACGGCGACAGGTTCATTGTCTGGGGCATAGCTGAGAATGGGATCCTCAGGGGCGATCCAAACGCGGTGCCCGCCGCGGGGTTGCCACTCGGGTTCACCCGTTTTGCCCATCTGCGTGTCGAACTCCTTGAAGAAGTTCTGTCCGCCCACGAAGCCGAAATGCATGACGCGAGGACCCACGTCACCGGTCAGCACGAGTTCCACCGTGCCATTGGAGACGCGCCAGCTATTGGCCCATCCCTTAAAGTTAGTTTTCTCAATTGTAATCATAAGCGGTTGATTATAAAGTAGCAGCGCCGATCAGGACGAGGCCGACGGTGTATCCGGCGAGCATCAGGCCCAGGTATCGGTTGGTGCCGGCGGGGGCGGCGCGGAACTCGCGCCAGATGAACAGGCCCCAGATGGCGGCGACCAGGGTGGCGCCTTGCCCGAGGGCGTAGGAGACGGCCGGACCGGCAACGCCGCTGGCGAGCACATTGAAGCTGAGGGCGAGCATCCAGATGAAGCCGCCGAGGATGCCGAGCCAGTGAAGGCGGGCGCTGCCGCGGAAATAATCGGCATAAGTCAGCTTGCCGGTGCGCATAAAGATGCTGTTCCAGAGGAAGTTGCTGACCAGCACTCCGGCGCCGAAGAAGACCAGCGCGACGTAGGGAGTGAGCATCCCGGGGATGACCGGCTCGGTGTTGAAGTGGGGCGAAATGGCGCGCAGCAGTTGCGGGTAGAAGAAGCCCATCAGGCAGCCGGCTACCGCTGAAAAAATCAATCCACGCAGAGGGTTACGTGCTCCAACCTGAGGTAAGCGTTTATGCGCCAGGGCGGACATGATCATGGCGAAGACGATGAGGGCGACGCCGGCGAAGAGGAGGGCGGGATCGCCTTTCGGCTGCTGCAGGTAGCTTTCGACGGTACCGATGACGAGGGCGAGGCCGACTCCCACGGGGAATGCGACGCTCATCCCCGCCGCGTCAATGCCGGCGACCAACAGGAGGTTGGAGAGGTTGAAGAGGATGCCGGAGATCAGGGCGGGCCAGACGAAGGTCATCTCCGCGCCGTGCATATTCTCGCGGGTGGGGGTGCCGGACGGTCCGAAACTGCCGAAGGTGTGGGCAAAGATGAGGCTGAAGACGAAGACGCCGATGGCGTAGTCCCAGTAGAAGAGCGGGAAGGGCCACTTCTCTTTGCCCGCGAGTTTCTGGGTATTGGCCCAGGATCCCCACCCGAGCATGGTGATCACGCAGAAGACGATGGCCAGCGGCAAGCTGTTGACGACAAACATGGTCTGGACTCCGATCGGTGGAACCGGTGCAAGAACGAGAATTATAGCCGGAATCGCCCCGGTGGGCGCCGGTAAATCTTACGCCAGATGCCAGGGCATGCGGTGTTCGCGGGAAAGCAGCCGGGTGGCGGCGGCATCGCCCACAATTTCCATCTTGACGGGATCCCACTTGAGTTTCCGCCCGGTCAGCATAGAGATCTGCCCGAGCCATCCCGGGGTGGCGGAGCGAAGCGCAACATGAGCGGGTGTAAGGGTTTCCTGACGAGACTTCACGCAATCGATGAACTGTTGGTAGTGGTTGTCAGAGACCGTCAATTTGAGCTTGCCGGTATCCGTGCCGGGCTTGATCCACTCCGGGTTGGAGGCCTGCAGCTTGCCGCGATCGACGAAGATCCAGCCCTGGGAGCCGATCCACTTGGTGCCCCCGGCGATCTCTTTGTAGCCGCCGGCGATGACCATGGGGGTGCCGTCCGGGTATTTGTAATCGATCCAATACTTGCCGGCCGTGTTCCACATGGCGTCGCGAGCGGGGTATTCGCCTTTGCCTTCGATCTCGACGGGGCCGGTGGCATCCCAGTCCATGCCCCAATGGGCGATATCGACGTGGTGGCCGACCCAGTCCATTAACTGTCCGCCGCCGGTGTTGAGGTTCCAGCGCCAGTTCTTGTGGAAGCGCGCCATGATGAAGGGCATTTCCCGGGCGGGACCGAGCCAGCGGTCGTAGTCCACGTGGGCGGGCGGTGGGGTGATCTGATCCTGGTCTTTGGTCTTGGCGAAATCGGTCCAGCCGCCGGGCAGGCCGACTTCGACCTTCTGCACTTTGCCGATGCGGCCGTTGCGGACGAGTTCACAGGCCTGGCGGAAATTGGCGGTGCTGCGCTGCCAGCTGCCGGTCTGGAAGATGCGCTTGTACTTTGTCATGGCGTCCGCCATGGCGCGGCCTTCGGCGAAGTTGTGGGCGAGGGGCTTCTCGCAATAGACATCTTTGCCGGCGCGGGCGGCGCAGTAGGCGACGATGCCGTGCCAGTGATCGGGGACGGCGATGGAGACGGCGTCGATATCCTTGCGGGATAGGACCTCCTCGAAGGCGCGGTAGGTTTTGCAGTCCGAGTTGCCGTACTTCTTGTCGATTTTGGCTTTGTTTTCGGCGGCGTGCTCGTCATCGAGATCGGCGAGGGCGACGTATTGGACGCCGTCGGCCTTGAGGAAGGCATCGACATGGCCACCGCCCATCCAGCCGACGCCGATGCTGGCGAGGGTGACGCGGTCGCTGGCGGGGACGCTGCCATCGAGCCCGAGAGCGGAAGCGGGGACGATGGCGGGGAAGCCTGCGACGGCGGCAGGGACGGTGAGGGACTTGAGGAAGTTGCGGCGGTTGGACATAGGCAAATCTCCAGCGACGTTTACTTTAGCGCACTTCGTAAGAGGCTGGAAAGAGGGTTGGGGGATGGGTCCGGGTAGGGGTTGGGGCGGGTCCGGGAACTTTTCTCGCTCCCGGGGTGTCTACTTCTTTGCAAGGCGGAGTTTTTCCTGATAGGTTGAGATCAGGCTGAGTGTGAGGCTCCCGTTGGCGATTTCGATATTCGACTTTAATCCGGACCGAGCGGCGGAAACCCTGGAGGTCGCTGACCTTCAGTTGATTGATTCCTTGCGTGAGGGCTCCGAACAAGCCTACGAGGATCTGCTGTTGCGTTTTCAGCAACCGGTGTATGCCTTGGCGCTGCGCCTGCTGGACGATCAGGGGGAGGCCTGCGACGTAGTGCAGGAAGTCTTCCTGAAGGTCTTCCGCAACGTAGGCAACTTCCGCGGACAGAGCACGCTGAAGACCTGGATCTACCGGATCACGGTGAACGAGGCGCACAATGCGCGGCGCTGGTTCTTCCGGCATCGCCGGGCGGAAGTGGAACTGGACAAGAATCCAGAAGATTCGAGAAGTTGGAAAGAAGTGATCCCAGACCGTAGCCGGTCCCCATTTGACGTTGCGTTCGACCGCGAACAGCAGGTCATGATCGAAGCTGCGCTGGAAAGAATTAACCCGATCTTTCGCGAGGCCGTGGTGCTGAGGGACATCTCAGACCTGGCTTATGAGGAAATCGCGGAAATCCTCGGTATTTCACTGGGTACCGTGAAATCCCGAATCCTGCGCGGCCGTGAAGCCCTGCGGGAAGAACTCGCGGGAAGCCTGAAACCAGGCATGGTTCCGCGATTGGTGCCGTATGCGGCAGAGTGATGATATGAGCTGTGAAAACGTGCAAGAACGGATCTCCCTACTGCTGGACTGCAAATTGCCGCCCAGCGAGCGGGAGCATGTGTTGGCGCACCTTGATGCGTGTCGTCAATGCGGTTCCCGGTTTGAATCGATGCAGTATATGCGGGCGAGTCTGCGCACGATGGCGCAGCCTCCGGTGCCGGCAGCCCTCAGTACCAGACTGCGGGTGATGGCCTCACACGAACTCGCGCGCCAGAATGCACGCAGGAATTTTTCCACCCGTCTGCGTCATGCCGTTTCGACGTTGCGGCTGGCTTTTGATAATTTGATGCGGCCGTTCGCGCTTCCGGTGACCGGCGGTGTGACTTCTGCATTTGTCATGTTTAGCCTGCTGGTGCCGAGCCTCAGTTTTCCGCATAGCCACACGTACGATCCGCCGCTGGAATCGCTGAGCGCGGATATGCAGTTTGGCAATCCGGAAGGCGCGATTGTGGGGTCCTCCAAGAACAACGCGTTCCTCCGTCCCGGCAGTGCGGAAATTACCGGCGACGAAGTTTCCCTGATTTTATTGATCGACGAACATGGCCGCGTGCAGGACTACTACCTCTCCGGCGGAGAATTGACCGAAGAGATGAAGAGTCTGATCATGCTATCCCAGTTCGTTCCCGCGACGGTTTCCGGGCAACCGACCTGGGGACTCAAGCAGGTCGTGTTTAATAACACTTCCCGCCTGCGGAGCTAACCGCGGCGTGGGGCAAAAACTCGGACAGCACTTCCTCGTCAAAGCTGGAATTCTGGAACGGATCGCGCTCGCCGTCTGCCCCGCGGGGGAAGACCTGGTGATCGAGATCGGTCCCGGACGCGGCGCCCTCACGGACAAACTGCTGCAGCGCGCGGCGCGGGTAATTGCGATTGAGATCGACCCGGTGCTGGTGGAGCATTTGCGGGTGAAATTCGCCGGCGAGACGCGGCTGGAGATTATCCACGCGGATGTGCTGGCGACGGACCTGAGCCAGTGGGGGCCGGCGCCAATCAGCGGCAATCTGCCTTACTACATCACGTCGCCGATTCTGGAGAAGACGATTCGCCTGGAGGTGCCGCGGGCGATTTTCCTGATCCAAAAAGAAGTGGCGGAGCGGCTGGTGGCGAAACCGGGGACGCGCGAGTACGGCTACCTCACGCTACAGACGGCGTTGTACGCGGATACGGAGATACTGTTCGAGGTGAAGCCGGGCGCCTTCAGTCCGCCGCCCAAGGTGGATTCGGCGGTGGTGCGACTGGTGCCGCACGGGCGCGATTACGGGGTGGGCGATCGCAAGGCGTTCCTGAAGTTCCTGAGTGCGAGCTTCCGGCAGAAGCGCAAAATGCTGCGGAACAACCTCTCGGGGATCTACGGCAAAGAGATCATCGACGCGTGGCCCGAAGCCAGCCTGCGTGCCGAAAAGATCCCGCTCGAGCAATTCGCGGAGATGTTCCGGCGCCTGAAGAGCGAGTAGGGATCACCCAAGAGACTGATCAAACTACTTGATCGGCGATGGAATGTGCACGCGCTCAAAGAGTTGGCAGGCGGAAACGTCTGCCCTACTGGTTTACTTTAGTGAGGGGTGACACCGGGGCGGGGAAGTGGCAGACTGCAATTGAGGGTGTGGTATGACTCGAACGGTTGCGTGTTTTTCGATTTCCTTTTCGTTGTGGCTGGCGACGGCTGGAATAGCGGCCGGTCAGGCGATGGGTGAGGCTGCGGGTCTGGGCGCGATGGGCGCCACGGCGGCTAGTGGGGCCAAAGGCGTAGGAAAGTCTATGAGCGGAATTGCGGGGGCCTTCGATAAGGCGGTCAATCCGGCGGGCGCATCGAAGGATGCGGGCGCGGTGACTGCGCCGAAGGCGAAGGTGGCGCCGAAAGCCACAGCCAGAGCGGCGAAGCCGGATTCGAAAGCGGCTCCCACGACGGTTGCGGCCGAGGCAGCGGTCCCGGCACCGCCTCCGGCGCCGAAATTCGAGGATCCGGATAAGCTCGAGACGGGCCTCGCGTACGAGGAACTGGTGCGGCGATTCGGTCCGCCGACGATGATGGTCACGAGCACGGCGGAGCGCACGCTCTTCTATCAGACCAAGGACGGAATGTTCCAACTCAAGTTGCGGGACGGGTTGGTGGCGTCGGTCGATAAGCCGCAGCGCTGAAGCGCGCAGGCGGAGCTCGTAGTAACGAGGAAGAAGCGAAAGCAGTGAGGCTTCAGGCTCCCTGGGCCGCGTGCGCGGAGAGCCTGAAGCCCAATTTGTTTAGGCCTCGGGCAGGGCCTCAGGGTGATGCTCGAGGTAGCGGTCGCGGGAGCGGCGGATGGCTTCCCGGGCTTCGCGCGGGCCTTTCCAGCCTTTCATTTCCGTACGCTTGCCTTCGAGTTCCTTGTAGATGGTGAAGAAGTGCTCGATCTCGCGCAGGTTGTGGGCGAAGACCTGATCGATGGTGTGGATCTGATCGAAGCGGGGGTTGTGGCTGGGGACGGCGAGGATCTTCTCATCGGGCTCATGCTGATCCACCATGAGGAGCACGCCGACGGGACGCACCTGCATCAGGACACCGGGGTAGCTGGCCTCGTCCACCAGAGTCAGCACGTCCAGCGGATCGCGATCCTCGGCGAGCGTGCCGGGGATGAAGCCATAGTCGCCGGGATAGTGCACGGCGGAATAGAGGGAGCGGTCGAGGCGGAAGACGCCGAGCGCGCCATCGTATTCGTACTTGTTGGCGGAGCCCTTGGGGATCTCCACGATCATGCGGACGATCTCCGGACAATCCGCGCCGGGGTCAATATCGTAAAGGCTCATGCAATAGCTATCGTAGCAGCGCGTGCACGGTCATCACGGTGGCGAGACCGAGGATCGACGAAATAATCTTCATGGCGGTCCAGGTCCTGAGGGACTGGGGGACGGTCATGCCGAAGTAATTGGTGACCATCCAGAAGCCGGAATCATTCACGTGGGAGAAGGAACTGCCGCCGCAGCAGAGGGCGAGGATGAATTCGTTGGGTGAGTAGCCAGGGATGCCTTTGACGAGGGGCGCGGCGATGCCGGCGGCGGTGATGATGGCGACAGTGGCCGAACCCTGCGCCATGCGCATGGCTGCGGCGATTACCCAGACGACAATCAGCGGGGAGATGGAACTGGTCATGAGGAGATTGCCGGCGTAGGTGCCGACCCCGGAATCGACGATGATCTGTTTGAGCGCGCCGCCGCCGCCCATGATGCAGATTAGGGTGCCGGTGGGAAGGAAGGCTTCGGTGGCCAGTTTGGAGGCCTTCTCGCGCGAGAGTCCGCGGCGGATGCCGAAGAAGTAGAGGGCGACGAGGGCGGTGAGGGTGAGGGCGGTGTAGGGGTGGCCGATGAAGATGGCGGCGCTTTTGAAGGGTATGTTCTTGACGGTGGCGACGGTGGCTCCGAGAGTCAGCAGCACGGGCATGAGGAGCAGCAGAATGATGACGGGGATGGGGGGCGGGGCGATATCGGTTTCCGGTTCGCGCATCAGAGTCTTGGCGATGTCCGGCACCGGGATATGGATGCGGCGGGCGATCCAGGGACCGTAGACCATACCTGCGGCGAGGGCCATGGGAATGGAGAGGGCGGCGCCATAAAGGATGGTGCTGCCGAGATCGCCTCCGAGCAGTTGTGTGGCGGCGGCGGGTGCTGGATGCGGGGGCACGAGGGAATGGGTGATGGTGAGGGCGGCCGCCATGGGAAGGCCGTAGAAGAGCAGCGAGCGCTTGGTTTCGCGGGCGAGATTCCAGACCAGGGGGACGAGGATGATGAAGCCGACTTCGAAGAAGATGGGGAGCCCGACGAGGAAGGCGGCGGCGAGCATGGCCCAGGCGGCGTGTTCCATGCCGAATTTTTCGAGGAGCCAATCGGCGAGCGCGCGTCCGCCGCCGGAGTATTCGAGGAAGCGGCCGATCATGGCGCCGAGACCGAGGACGACGGCGACGAAGCCGAGAGCGTCGCCGAAGCCGGACTGGATGGACTTGAGGACCTTCTCTGGCGCCATGCCGGAGGCGAGTCCCATGGCCATGGCGGAGATGAGGAGGGCGACGAAGGCATGCAGCTTCGCCACGAGGATCAGGGTGAGTAACAGCGCAAGCGTGGCGACTGTCAGACAGATGAGGTAGGTCCCATTCGCGGGCATGAAGCCGCCATTCTACCGTGATCGGGGGCGTGCGTGTGAGGGTGATGGGGGCTTCGGGGAAATAAAGGCGGGGAAGTGGGCACGCAAAGGCGCAGAGGCGCAAAGAAGCGCAAGAGGGGCGATGGGGTTCCTGGCGGGCTTTGCGGCTTTGCGTGGGACGGGTTTGGGATCGTGGGCGGGGAAGTGGGCACGCAAAGGCGCAGAGGCGCAAAGAAGGGCAAGAGGGGCGTTGGGGTTCCTGGCGGGCTTTGCGTGGGACGGGTTTGCGATCGTGGGCGGGGAGGTGGGCACGCAAAGGCGCAGAGGCGCAAAGAAAGGCAAGAGGGGCGTTGGGGTTCTTGGCGGGCTTTGCGCCTTTGCGTGGGACGGGTCTGGGATCGTGGGCGGGGAAGGGGGCACGCAAAGGCGCAGAGGCGCAAAGAAAGGCAAGAGGGGCGTTGGG
>CAIRBY010000492.1 GCA_903876865.1 uncultured Acidobacteriia bacterium | reverse complement strand
TGGCGATCCTTATCGATTTTCGCAATCGAGTGCATCACCGTCGTATGGTGCTTGCCCCCGAACGCCCTCCCGATTTCCGGCAGCGACGCGTTCGTCAGCTCCTTCACCAGGTACATCGCAACCTGCCGCGGATACACCACCTTCTTCGTGTTGCTCTTTTCCTTCAACTGCGCCTGTTTGATCTGGAACTTCTCCGCCACCGCCTTTTGGATCGCGTCGATCGTGATCCGGCGCTCCTGCACGTGCACCAGATGCTTCAGAACCTGCTGCGCCATCTGCAGGCTGATCCGCGTCCCCGTCAGTGAGGAGTAGGCAATCAGCTTCACCAGCGCCCCTTCCAGTTCGCGCACGTTGGATTTGGTCTTCGACGCCATGAACGCCCGCACATCGTCCGGCAGTTGGATGCCTTCGATCTCGGCCTTCTTGTCCAGAATGGCCATCTTCGTTTCCAGGTCCGGCGGTTGGATATCCGCCATCAACCCCCATTCGAACCGCGACCGCAGCCGCTCCAGCAGTCCTGGGATCTCCTTCGGCGGCGAATCGCTCGAAATCACGATCTGCTTCTGGTGATCGTGCAGTTCGTTGAACGTGTGGAAGAACTCCTCCTGCGTGCGCTCTTTGTTCCCTAGCAACTGGATATCGTCGATCAGCAGTACGTCCGCTTCCCGGTATCGCTGGTGGAACTGCTGCATCCGCTCCGTGCGGATGCAGGAGATCATCTCGTTCATGAAGCGCTCGCTCGAGGTATAGATCACCCGCATCGCGCCATGAGTCTCGATCAGTTCCCGCCCGATGGCATGCATCAGGTGCGTCTTGCCCATCCCCACGCCCCCATAGAGGAATAGCGGGTTGTAGCTGCGCGAGGGGTTGGTGGCCACGGATTTCGCCGCCGCGTGCGCAAACTGATTGCAGGCCCCCACCACAAAAGAGTTGAATGTGAACTTAGGGTTCAGCGCCGAAGAAGAAGCATCCTGCTCCACCGGCTCCACAGATAGCGGTGAGGAACGCTGAACTACCGTTTCGTAGCTTACCTGCCGCAGAGGTAAACCCAATTCCTGTATCGCCGTACGAATGAGAGTAAAGTATTCCGTCTCCAGCCAGGTCCGGGTCTCCCGGTCGGGAACTGAGACGTACAGGGTCTGTCCCTCCAATCCTACGAATGCGGTGGTTTTTAGCCAGTTATCGAAACCATCAACACTGACCTTTGTTTGTAATGAGTTACGAATGTTATCCCAATAATTCATCAGCTTTTACACACTTCGGGCACAAGATTTCCACAGGGGGATTCTACGCGGGCGCGGGAAAAACCGTGACGAGCGCCAGTGCCCTTGACCGAAAAGTAGAATAACACAGCGAATCGGCTTGTCTACAAGTTTATAAATCGTTTATTTTGTGTTACATATAAACAACGTTTGACATCGGGAATGTTTCCGCGCAAAAATAGAGTTTTACGCTGAGCGGGAGTAACTCAGCTGGTAGAGTGCGACCTTGCCAAGGTCGATGTCGCCGGTTCGAATCCGGTCTCCCGCTCCATCCTTCCTTTGCATTTGGCTCTACGCCAATAACGGGGACCCACCCCGAAATCCCAGAACAAATCCGGGCCAAATCCGGGGGAGACCCGGTCGGAACCTTCTCCACCCGGTCCACCACGATGACCTCCAGCGGAATATCCTTCGTCTTCACCAGTCTCAGCCCTAGCTGCTTCTCGAGGGCCGCGAATAGGTCCGGCAACCCGCTACCCGCACCCTCGGCTGTTGCCAAACATAGGGTGGGACGCCAGGTGGACGGCCTTTACCGGCGCCACCTCGCAGGCCAGCGTCTGCCCCAATCCGAGTGCCGCCATTAGGCACACAAGCCCGCCGCCCGCTTGGCCGCACCCTACTTCGCGAATCTCTTGAAGAAGCTCTCGTCCTTCCACTTCGGACGCGCAGCATCGTTCGCCACCCGCTCCAGCAGGTTCGCGATGATCCGGTCGAACTTCGCGGCCGACGCCTTGTCCACCGGCTGATCCAGATCGTCCGATGGCTTGTGATACCGGTCGCGCACCCAATCGTGGAAAATCTTGTCCTCGGGTGTCCCGAACTCGTAGCCGAACTTGAACGCCAGCGCCGGGACGCCGTTCTTGATGAAGCTGTACTGATCGCTGCGGATGAAGCGGTTCTGCTCCGGTTCCTTATCCGCCTGCACCTGCACCCCGAACTCCTTCGCCGCTTCGCGAATCGTATCGCCCAGCGTTGATTCCGCCAGCCCCTGCACCTCGATCCACTTCAGGTCGAACAGGGGCATGAACATATCCAGGTTGATGTCCGCCACAATCTGCTTGTGGTCCACCGTCGGGCGCATCGCGAAATAGCGTGAGCCCAGTTCGCCCTTCTCCTCCGCCGCCACCGCCAGGAAGATGATGGAGCGCTTCGGCTTGGCCCCGCTCTCCTTCATGATCCGCGCAATTTCCAGAATCGAGGCGATCCCTGACGCATCGTCCATCGCGCCGTTGTAGATGCTGTCGCCGTTCACTGCGCGCCCCACGCCCACGTGATCCAGGTGCGCCGACATGATCACATACTCGTTCTTCAGCTTCGGATCCGTCCCCGGCAGCATCCCGGCGACATTCGGAGCCTCCAGCGTTTCCCGCTTCAGCACGGATTTCGCGCGCAGCGTTCCCGTCAGGTTGAAGCGAGGCAGCGGCTGATTCTCCGCCGCCAGTTTCACAATCTCATCCATCGTGTGGCCCGAGCCTTCGAAGAATTTGTCCGCGCCGCGCCGCGTGATCGTGATCGCCACCCGCTGTCCCGCCGAATCCTGTAGTTCCGGATCCGCCAGCATGAAGGCCCGCTGCGGACCGCGCCCCGCTCCCGGTCCACCGCCGGCGCCTGCACCCGGCGCTGCTGCCGCGCCCGCATCCGCCGCCGGTGGTGCGCCACCCGCTGCCGCCGGATCCGCCGCACCGCGTCCGCGTCCCTGTCCGCCACCCTGTCCGCCGCGTCCCGCCGCCGCCGCTCCGCCCGCCCCGCCGCGTCCCGCGCCAGGAATCGCCAGCGTCGCCGTCCCGATCGCGCCCGCCGCCTTCAGCGCCGCCCACCGTTCCGCCGCCGTCCCCACGTGCGATTTCACCGGACCCGGCGCATTCAGCGCCGCCACGCTATTCACATACACCGCGATCTTGCCCTTCAGGTTCAGCCCCGCCAGATCGTCGTAGTTCACTTCCGGTACGTGCAGGCCGTAGCCCACGAACACCATGCCCGCTTCCACCGAAGGCGCCAGGTCCGCGCGGCTGCTCTGGGTAGCGTCCAGCCGCTCGAGTGTAGTCTCGCTGCCATCGCGCACCAGCGTCAGCGAAGACTCGTCTTCCACCAGCGTCCGCGTTTCAAATTTCACCGGCTGCAGATAGCCGTTGGTTCCCGCCGGCTTCAGCCCGAATGTCTCCATCTTGCCCGCGACATACGTCACGGCCTGGTTGTACCCATCTGTGCCGACATCGCGCCCCTGCAACTTGTCGTCGGCGAGGAATTGGATGTGCGCCCACCACCGGTCGCCCTCCGCCACATAATCCGCCGCGAATAGCGCCGCGGCGCCCAGCGCCAGGATGACCAGATGTTTGATGTGCCGCATCATTTCTAATAGGACTACCACATCCGCCAATCTCCCTGCCGCTGCTCCCGCCGCGCTACCCTGAAGTTGCCATGACGCGCGAGGAAATTGCGGCTACATACGCCGCGGCGGCGGATTGCTTCGATCTGCCCCCGCTCGGCTTCTGGGACCGGATCGGCCGGCGTACCGTGGAACGCGCCGCTCCCGCGCCCGGCCAAATGCTGTTGGATGTCTGCTGCGGCTCCGGCGCCTCCGCCCTCCCCGCCGCCCATGCCGTCGCCCCCGGCGGTCGCGTCATCGGCGTCGATCTCGCCGTGCCGCTGCTCGCTCTCGCCCGCGCCAAAGCGCTCGCCCAGGGCCTGCGCAACGCCGAGTTCCGCCAGGCCGATTTCGACCAGGTCTATTTCCGCCCCGACAGCTTCCACACCGTGCTCTGCGTCTTCGGCCTCTTCTTCTTCCCCGATATGGCCGCCTCGCTCCAGAAGATGTGGCGCTTCG
>CAIRBY010000491.1 GCA_903876865.1 uncultured Acidobacteriia bacterium | reverse complement strand
ATGCCACTTCTCCTTCGAGGACGTAAAACGCTTCATCCTCGCGATGGTGGGTGTGGTACGGCGAAGCAAATCCGGGCGGCATCAGCCAGTGCTCCATCAGCCCAAACGCTCCATTGGTGCTTTCCCCCGTGGACCGCATCAGTGTTGGTAGCCCCAGAAACCGGAAAGCTGCATCTTCTCTCGTGTTCAGGTAGGGTTCTTGCAATCCTTCGATCACCTTCGTTCTCCTCAGTTCTTGCGCCGGCCCGTGTCTTGCTCCGATCCGTGTCTTGCTCCGATCCGTGTCTTGCTCCGATCCGTGTCTTGCTCCGATCCGCGCGCGATACCCGGATGTGTAACGGGGAGCTTCGCCGTTACACATAAAATGTAAAGGTGGCCTCTGAACACAATGCAGTCGAATTAACCGACGCCGACCTGGTGCGACGCATCGGCTCCGGCAACTCCCGCGAGGCCGAAGCCGAACTCTTCCGGCGCATGGCTCCGCGCGTCCGTCTCTACGGACTCCGCCACCTCAGAGACCAACAGGCCGCGGACGATCTGACCCAGCAGGTTCTGATCACTACGCTCGAAGCCCTGCGGGCCAGTCGCCTGCGGGATCCGGAAAAGCTGGCATCGTTCGTGCTGGGAACGTGCCGCATGACGGTGCTCGACCTGCGCCGGGGCGCTCAGAGAAAGGAGCGCCTGCTCGAACAGTTTGGCGCGGATCTGCTGGCGCCGGTCCAGTCATACATTCCGCACCTGGACCATGAACAGCTCGCCCGCTGCGTGCAGAATCTGAAGGAACGCGAACGGGCCGTCGTCGTCATGACGTTCTACGACGAGCAGACTGGCTCGACTGTCGCCGGTTTTCTGGGCGTTTCGGAAGCCAATGTGCGAGTGATTCGCCATCGCGCGATTCACCAGCTGCGGGATTGCATGGGGGCGGCGGCATGAACTGCGCTCATCCCATCGACGCGGCAGTCCTGGCGGACTATTGGCTGGCTGCCATGCCGGAACCCGAAGCAGACGCCGTCGAGGAACATCTCTTCACGTGCGACGAATGCGGAGCGCGGCTTCGTGAAATCATCACGCTCGCGGACGCAATCCGCAAGCTCGCGCGCGAGGGCTCCCTGCTCATGGTGGTGAGCGACGCATTCCTGAAGCGCATCGCCGGGGAAGGCCTGCGTGTCCGTGAATACGCCCCTCCCCGGGGAGGCAGCGTCGAATGCACCGTGACCGCGGAAGACGACCTTCTCATCGGGCGCCTGGCCTCGAACTTGAGCGGTGCAAAACGCGTCGATCTCTGCATCTGTGATCCGCTCGGCGTCGAACGCCTTCGGCTGCCGGACATCCCGTTTGACCCCGCTGCCGGCAGCATTGCCTTGCAGCAGTCCATCACCTATGCAAAGGGCGCTTCTTCGGAGACAATGATCGCGCGTCTCGTCAGTATGGATGACGCAGCCGGAGAGCGTCTGCTCGGCGAATACACGTTCCACCACACGCGCACGCTGCCCGGCCCGGGATCTTGGTAAGGGCTCTGCGGGCCGCCGGCGGTGAACGTCAGCTTCCCCCCTCGTGACGGGTAACTCGGCCCCGGTCTGCGGGCGACTGCACACTTCCATCGGATCCCGGCGCATCCCCAGACCATGGGAAGCCCCACCTTCGATTTCTTCCGGACCCTATCACAAAGTCGGCAGCTGGGAACCGTCCGGCCGCGCTCCGTCCGCATCCCGCGCCACTCGGAATCAGGTCGTCTCCGGAGTCGGCCTCCCGGATCAGTCCCCACAACACGGGATTGCTGGTCCCAAGCCGACTTCCGGGGATCTATTTTCCGTTTCCATGTTTGATCCCCCTCGCAGTGACTTCCAGGTGGGCATGATCCACTCTAAAGCGTCATCGACTCTCCATCGGTCAGGCGCCGTATGGAGGGGAACCCCGTCGTGTCTCCGTCCCAGGCGACACCATGAATGGGCACGAAGTGTTTGGCATTCATCGCCTGGGCAAACGATCGCAGGACTTCGGGAGAAGAGTGGCCGCTGGTATGAATGTGAGTAGCGGGGCTTCCTCCGTCCTTAAACCACTTGTTGACCGATGCACCATCCGCGTTCTTAAGATATCCGCGCCACATCGACCAGCACCATGCGTCGTCCGGAGTTGGCGTTACGCCTTTCGCCACGTAGTCGCGAATGAGCGAAGGGCGTACCATCACTACCCACTTTTCCGGAGTCTCCGCGAGTTTCGTCGCGGACATACCATGTCGCACCATCCGATCGACAAAGGCCTTGCGGCCGGTCCGTTGGTACTTCTCGATAAACGCGCTGGTGAAGACAACTTTCAGATTCTTCCAGCTGGGTCTCGGCAGCTTTCCGAAAGCGGAGATCGCCTCCATCACCTCGGCGGTGTAAAGGTCGACCACCAATGTTCTGCCGGTCTTCAGACTGGCTCGATACAGCGTCACGGTTCTATCGACGTTCTGTGCGGACCAGGCGACAAAAACGCGGCCTGTCGTGGATCGGAAGAGATCGACGAAATCATCCTCCA
The DNA here is from genome assembly GCA_903876865.1 of uncultured Acidobacteriia bacterium. Classification (GTDB taxonomy): domain Bacteria; phylum Acidobacteriota; class Terriglobia; order Bryobacterales; family Bryobacteraceae; genus Solibacter. The sequence goes on along the minus strand of CAIRBY010000491.1, from coordinate 12,633 downwards.
GACTACTCTCGCTACTGCATGGTTTATCGCTGCCGAGGTTGGTTCCCTCCATCAGCAACACATCAAGATTTTCGGGCGGCGCAGCCATCAATCTTCTTGTCAGAACGGACTTGCGGCCGTGGGTTCGGAAATCGCCGGAATACAGGATACGTTTACCATGCACTTCGATCAGCAGCATATAAGCGTCAAAGGCTGAGTGATCCATCAGGAAGGGTGTTATGGTAAACGGCCCAATCTGAAACGCGACAGAGCTTCTCCACGGGTGGAATGTGTGCGGCAGTTCTTTCCCAAAAATGGCGGAACTAAGCCTGATGAGCCGTTCGGCGGCTGCGCCGCAGAAGATCGGCCATCCGGCAGGCACGTCCTCCAGGAGGCCATAGTGGTCCTGATGCGGGTGGGAGATCAGGACTCCATCCATAGCAGTGCTCAGGTCCAGTGACTTCGGCAAGAGGTGGCGCGCGGCCGGCCGCGCATCGAGCGGACGACCGACATCGAGAACGATGCGGTGACCATCCGCCGTGCTCAGTTCGATGCAGTTCCCGCCGATCTGCCGAGTGCCGCGGTGAACTGTGAGGCGAATGTCAGTTATCGCATTAGCCATTGCTGAATTTAAAGTCGCCCCATTCATCCTGTGGATAATCGACGATTCTGGCCGTTTCAAATTGGACCGGTCTGTCCACGTAAAGCTGTTTCATGGCCCCATTCAGTTCTTTGAAGATGCTCGCCTCTTCAAAGAATGGGTGAAAGCCGGGCGCCAACAATACGCCGCGAATTTTCGAACATGAAGTGATGTCCTTGGGCGTGATCTCACAGTTTTTAATCGCCTTCTTGGATTCAAACTCAAACGTGGGTGAATCGCCGAGGGCATCGCGCATAACGCTGGCATAGAAGAGCAATTCCGAGACGGCCCCCGCTTTTCGATTTCCGGCCTTCTTCAATTCAAATAAGACGAGAGTGTCGTCCTGTATTCCAATCAGATCAATCCCGCTCTTTCCACCGGTAAAAACTTGGTGTCCTTCCCCTACGCTTCCATTGAATAACCCCGTTGGCCATTGACGCATGACTTTCGTGAGATGAAAATGCTCCCGGAACGCGCCAGAGACCTCCAGAGCTTTCTCAAGGTCCGATTCCGAAGGCGCAGGCGCTGATGCTGCCTTCATCCGTTCATCGCGCTCAGTCTGTGGCGGGTTCTTGCGCGAGTTAGGTCGATTCAACAGCCGTTTGATCTGCGGGTCCAGTGCCTTCGATCCAGCCGCAGGCCAATTTGTGATCTTCACGCGGTCGCGAAACAAATCGGCAAAGCGTCTGAGGCGATAGAGAAATCTCTCGTAATGCCGCAGGCTTTCGCAATCCACTCGGACTCCTGGACCCAGACCTATGTGGACCTCCTGCGCACCGCAGTGGAACAGCAGGGCCAATGCCCACGCGTCAAAAGCGGCCGAATCGGATTGCATGTTTGCGTGCAGCCCCTTGTTAGGTCTATCTATCATCGTGATCGTTGCCTGCGCGAGTGTGCCGCCAATCACGATCTCAGTCTCCGCTGGAAACTGGCAATACTTTAGATCAGGGCGCTGTCGCAGCATAGTTTGCCATTGTTCGTTATTGAACTTGGCGGCCTCGTCTGTCAGAGGTGCAACTCGTTTATCCAACATTAGCCGTCCTCTAATGGAATCGGTGTTTCAATCCGCTCGATTGCAACTGCCCGTCTCTTACCCATCTAGCCGCCTCGTGCTGACGTAGTGACTGTCTGGCTTTGTGTCCGTCCGATCCACGGGCAACCCGAATCGTTCGTGAATGATCATGAGCAGGCGAGGGCGACGCAGGATTTGCGCGTCGGCATACAACATGAAACGGCCGCTTGGCGAGGCATAGACGATGCGGCCGCGTGGCCATTCCTCATATTCATCCCTTGCGATGAGGGAGGCTGGACCAGACCGGCGGTTTGTCATATCCCTGCGCCATTGCTCCCAGACTTCATAATGGCCGTGGGAACAGGTCAGCATGTCGCCGTACGGTTCGGCTTCCGAGAGCGGGCAGCGATGATCCAAAAGAACTGCTGCCGATCCTTTCTGCTGGACGGCCCAGAAGATACCGACGAATGAATGGGAATCCGTAGCCAAGTGCGCCTCGCTCCATCGCGAGCGCCGATTATAGCGCCCAGCGTTGGGAGAATGTTCCAACCGTTGCAATCATATCGACAACTCGAGACAAACAGCGCTCGAATAAACGGATCTTGACGATCCAACGTTTGGCGCCTCAAATCGCCTGCGCACTACGGTCTTGCGGGCCGTGCGGGCCGAACGTGAAACGCGTCTCCGCGTAGTGCGGGTCAAGGCTGAACACAGTCGAGGCCTTAGGCAGACGAAAATAGTCCAAAATCTCCGCCGTGAATTGGGGCGCGAGCAACTCTCTGTTGAGATCCACCTCGAAGTGCTTCATTGCCGTATTGAAAAGAACCCGACCGCGGGGCCAGTCTTTCGGACCGGAGCCGCGGAACAAGGGACTGATGACTTGTTTCATTTTCCGCCAGAAGCTGGCATGATCTTCGCGGCCATCGATATATACTCCATAGGCTTTGCCTTGTGGGAGGGCAACCGAAGAAGCGACGATCTCCGGAGCGCAGCCGGCCTCCTGAATGAACCAGAAGATCCCAACTTCGGGAGTGTGTGTTTCTCGCAGATGCTTGGCAATGCGCTGGCGCCTGGCTATGGCAGCCGTGATGTCGTGTGGAGTGAGATATTGAGCCGGATCCGAAAGTGCTTTAGGGGGTTCTTCTGGGACACTTCCCATCGAGGCAGCCGGCATCAGCCCGCACCAACTTAGTCGACTGAGGAAGGAAATGACGAGCCGGCGGCGCGAAGCGCAGCGTGGAGTCGTGGAGGCGGTGTGCGCTGTCGCGTGTTCCGATTCTCGGTAAGAGTGCATCATTGTATTTCGAAATTGACGGCGAGAAATAAACACCTAGCCCCACCTGGCCTGATTAATTCTTGTTAATGCCCCCCGCGATCTCTTTACCGCTGGGGCGATGAGGGTGACACAATACTTCCAGTCTGAGGACAAAAGCGTCGACGATTGAAGTGGCTACGCCTCTCGGAATGGATCGGGACTGACAAACGCGCATGGCACATTCGAGCCAGACGCTGACCGCAGGCTGCGGTGTGTCGCCCGCGACATCGTGTGGAGAGGATTTCCATTCAGGCTTCAGGCGGTTGGCGCGGCAGGATCGTTGCCAGCTTAAATTTTGTTGCAGCCCGCGCATCCAAGTGGCGCGCTAGGTAAATGAGAGATCCGATCAACTCCCCTACTTCGCTGTGATCCTTGAAAACAATCTGTGCTCCTAGTTGAGCTGGATGATCCGGCTGCTTTTGCTTAAAGATCTGGTTCACGATCCCCCGATTGTGCGTGATGATGTTCCGGATATCATTGAATAGCGCAACCCGCCTGGAATCTTCCGGGCTCTTGCACAACGGAAGCTTTAGCTTCTCGTCGAAGAACCTGTAGACGTCCTCCATTCCTTGATAGGAGAGCTCCGTGACCTTCTTCTCGACAATCGCCGACAGCAGATCACCGGCCCGAAGGTGATCCACAACGAATTCGATTGAGACCTTTTCATTTGACTTGAGAATATTCGGTTCCGCTGCAAAAATCAGCGTCAAGAGATCGCTGAGATAAACGAGGAAACTATCGACACCCCGGCAAAAGAGCATCTGACCAAGAAACTGGGTATGCTCGTCCATTTCCTCAACCACACTGGGTCCAGCGTGCACTTGTGCCGAATCGCTTGGCGGGCCTCCCCTGCCGTATTCGGCAATAACGATTGTTTTCCACAGGTAGGCGTTGAATGATAGAAAGCCACGGTGATCATTCAAGTAGGAGGCTAGGGCTGCTGTCGCGGGTTGCCTCAATCCGACTTCTATCGGCGTTTGTCGATCATCCATGATCTTTTGTGCCACAGGTTCCGCCCCCGCATCAACTACGTCCTGCAAAATGGCCACACGTACATGCAGACCCTCTTTGTCTCTTCGTGGCACTTTTCGCCCAACCTGTTCATCGTCGGGCGCTGGTTTGGCCTCCCGGATTACTCCCCATAAACGCCCTTGCGCGCCCCCCTCACCCCCCCTCCGCGCCCCCGTATATAATTGAACTACGCCCAAGGAGCCCCTTTTCTCATGCAATCTCGCCGCAATTTCATAGGCAATGTCGCCACGGGCCTCGCCGGCACGCTCGCTGCCGGCAACGTCATGGGCGCCAATGACCGCATCCGCATCGGCATCATCGGACCCGGCGCGCGCGGCACAGAGATCCTGCAAACCGCCCTCACCTGCGAAAACGTCGAGTGCACCGGCGCAGCCGACGTCTACACCCGCCGCCTCGAAGACGTCAAGAAAATCGCCCCCAACGCCAAAACCTATCTCGATTACCGCCGCCTCCTCGACGATAAAGACATCGACGCCATCCTCATCGCCACCCCCCAGCACCTCCACGCCGAGCACTTCACCGCCGCCCTCTCCGCCGGCAAACACGTCTATCAGGAAAAGACCATGGCGTTCACCGTCGAACACGCCAAACGCATGCGCGCCGCCTATCTCCACGATGCCGGCAAGCACGCCGTCCAAATCGGCCACCAGTGGACCTCCACTGGCGCCATCGCCGACGCCATCAAATTCAACACCCCCGAACTCGTCGGCAAAATTACCGCCATCCACGGCCACATGTACCGCAACACGCCCCACGGCAAGCCCCAGTGGTCCCGCCCCGTCTACCCCGACATGACCCCGGAGAACATTCTCTGGAAGAGCTTCCTCGGCGAAGCCAAACCCGTCGATTTCGACGCCAACCGCTACATCAACTGGCGCTTCTTCTGGGACTACTCCGGCGGCAACGTCTACGAAAACATGTGCCACCAGCTCTCCTTCTGGTACAAAGTCCTCGACCTCAAAATCCCCAAAGCCGTCACCATGGTCGGCGGCCTCTACCTATGGAAAGACGGCCGCGAAGTCCCCGATACCATGAACGTCTCCATGCAGCACGAAGAGGAACTCCTCTACACCTGGGATTCCGGCTTCGGCAACGATCAGCTCAAAGTCACCGAAGACGTGCTCGGCGATAACGGCTCCATCTCCCACACCCCCCAGAGCATCAAGTACTACCCGCAGAAGGTCAACCGCCGCGATGGCAATGAAATGACCGGCGCCACCCGCAGCGATCCCAAGGCCCACATGCAGAATTTCTTCGATGCGGCGCGCTCGGGCAAGCCCACCAACTGCCCCTTCGAACTCGGCTTCCGCATCTCCATCGCCTGCCGCATGGCCGTCGAAAGCTATCGCCAGCAGCGCACCCTGCGCTGGGATTCCGTCAAGGAAGAGATCGTCTAGCGCGCGCCGACCCTCTGATGACCCGAATCTCCGATGACCTGAACCTCCGATGACCTGAACCTCGTGATGACGGACCCCGTGCAGCAGATCCGCAACGGCAATCTCCGCGCCCTCGCGCGCCTCGCCACCGGTGTCGAAAACCGCGATCCCCAGGCCCTCGCCACCCTCCGCGCGCTCGCCCCCTTCGCCGGACACGCCCGCATCCTCGGCATCACCGGACCCCCCGGCGCCGGCAAGAGCACCCTCGTCGATGCGCTCGCCCTCGAACTCCGCCGCCGCGGCAAAACCGTCGCCATCCTCGCCGTCGATCCCACCAGCAGCCTCACCGGCGGCGCCATCCTCGGCGACCGCATCCGCATGCAGCAGCACCACGCCGATCCCGGCATCTTCATCCGCTCCATGGCCACCCGCGGCACCCTCGGCGGACTTGCCCGCGCCACCGCCGATCTCGCCCTCCTCATGGATGCCGCCGGACGCGACTACGTCCTCATCGAAACCGTCGGCGTCGGCCAGGACGAAGTCGAAATCACCTCCGTCGCCCACCTCACCGCCGTCGTCCTCGTCCCCGGCATGGGGGACGATGTGCAGGCCATCAAAGCCGGCATCATGGAAATCGCCGGCCTCTTCGTCATCAATAAGAGCGATCACCCCGGCGCAGATCGCGTCGAGCGCGAACTCCACGCCGAAGGCTTCACCTGCCCCGTCCTCCGCACCGTCGCCACCGCGGGGCAGGGAATCGCCGAACTCGCCGATCAACTCGATCGCCTCACCGCGACCCGCGTCGCCGTCACCCGCGCCCATCCGCCCGCGCACGCCACCGCGCCCATCGCCCTCCGCGTCACCAATCTCGCCGAAGCCCTCGCCGCCCTCCAGGCCGCCGGCGCCGAAATCCAGCCGGCTGCCGAATCCGCCGCTCACGTTTTTGTTCGTCTCGCCTCCCCCGGAGGTGTACTGTTGGAATTGATTCAGGAGTTGGAATTGAATCAGGAGAAACGCAAGTGAAAGCCGAAATCGGAATTATTGGGGGCAGCGGTCTCTACAGCATGCCCGGATTTGAAGCGCAGGAAGAAGCCCTCATCGATACACCCTTCGGGCCGCCCTCGGACAACTACGTCCTCGGCACCCTCGCCGGGCGCAACGTCGCCTTCCTCGCCCGCCACGGCCGCGGACACCGCATCTCGCCCTCCGAGCTCAACTTCCGCGCCAATATCTATGGCATGAAGGCGCTCGGCGTGGAGCGCATCATCTCCCTCTCCGCCGTCGGCTCGCTTAAGGAAGAGCACCGCCCGCTCGATTTCGTCCTCCCCGATCAGTTCTTCGATCGCACCCGCGGCCGCGTCTCCACCTTCTTCGGCGAAGGCCTCGTCGCCCACATCAGTTTCGCCGACCCCATCTGCCCCCAGATGATCGACGTGCTCGCCTCCGCCTGCCAGGCCGCCGGCGTCAACGCCAAAAAGGGCGGCACTTACCTCTGCATGGAAGGCCCCGCCTTCTCCACCAAGGCCGAATCCAACGTCTATCGCAGCTGGGGCATGGACGTCATCGGCATGACCAACCTCCAGGAGGCCAAACTCGCCCGTGAAGCCGAGATCTGCTACGTCTCCGTCGCCATGGTCACGGATTACGATTGCTGGCACGAAGCCCACGACGCCGTCACCGTCAACGACATCATCGCCAACCTCGTGAAGAATGCCGAAAACGCCTGCCGCGTCGTCGCCGAGGCCGTGGCCGAGATGCCCCACGACCGCACCTGCAAGTGCGGCAGCGCCCTCGCCCACGCCATTCTCACGGACCGCGCCACCGTGCCCGCCGCCACCAAACAGAAACTGGGGATCCTGATTGAGAAGTACATCGTGTGAAGCCGTTGCGCGGGAACTGCTGGAGCGCTGCCTCGCCGGCGCGCCGCCCAAACGCCTCCCGCGCATCCTCGTGGAAGAACCCTGCACCCGCGCCCTCTTCGGCATCTTCGTCGAGGGCCTTGCCGATCGCTTTGAGCCCGCTCTCTGCGATGCCTACGCGCGCCTCTTCTCCCAGGCCATAGCCCTTCACAGCGAGGGCCAAAACGAGAGCCACGACCCCGCCGCCCTCGTCGCCCGCTACGATCGCGTCCGCGCCCCCCGCCCCGTCCTCCGCGATCCCGAGCGCGTGCTCGTCCTCTCCCGCGTCACCCTCGGCGCCGATGTCGCCGTCACCAGCGTCCTCCTCTCCGCCGCCAAACTCCGTTTCCCCAGCGCCGAAATCCTCTTCGCCGCCCCGCGCAAAAACTTCGAACTCTTCGCCGCCGATCCGCGCCTCACCCACGCCCCCCTCGAATACCGCCGCGGCAGCCTCTCCCAACGCCTCGCCGTCTGGGAAGACCTCAAGCTCCTCGCCGCCGACCCCCACACCCTCGTCCTCGATCCCGATTCGCGCCTCACCCAGCTCGGCCTCCTCCCCATCTGCGAAGAGAGCCGCTACCACCTCTTTGAGAGCCGCCGCTATGGTGGAGTCAGCGCCGCCGCCCTCCCCGAACTCGCCGCGCTCTGGTGTCAGGAAACCCTCGGCGTCGCCGGAGCCGCGCCCTATGTCGCCCCCGCGCCGCCCCCTGCCGGCACTCCCGCCGCCCACTCCGCGCCCTATATCGCCATCAGCCTCGGCGTGGGCGAGAACCCCGCCAAGCGCGTCGCCGATCCCTTCGAAACCGAACTCCTTGCCCTCCTCTCCGCCCGCGCCCCGCTCGTTATCGATAAGGGCGCGGGCGGGGAAGAGGCTGCCCGCGTGGAGCGCGCCGTCGCTGCCTCCAAAGCCCGCGCCACCTTCTGGGAGGGCTCCTTCGCCGGCTTCGCCCGCATCATCCAGGGCGCCAGTCTCTATGCCGGCTACGATTCCGCCGGGCAGCACGTCGCCGCCGCCAGCGGCGTGCCCCTCGTCACCATCTTCGCCGGCTTCCCCGCGCCCCGGATGTTCCAGCGCTGGCGCCCCCTCAGCCCCCTCGCCCACGTGATTCGCGTCGATCAGCCCGACCCGCTCGAAATCCTCGCCAAAACCGCCCAGGTTCTGGCTAAGATTCCCTGACTTTCTTTTCCTCGCCCCAAATCCCAAACCGGTACCAAAACCGTTGACGCCAAAGCCGGATTAGCCTATCCTTTGGCACATGGTGTCCAAGATTAGAATTGCCGGTTTTCTGCTCTCTTTTGTCCTCCTCGCCGCCGTTCCGGCGCAGCAGAAGAAGCGTGTCGCTGTCATGAACTTCGATTATTCCGCCGTGACCACCAGCGTCACCCAACTCTGGGGGACCAATCAGGATGTCGGCCGCGGCGTCGCCGACATGCTCGTCGATAAGCTGGTCGAGGATGGCGCCTATTCCGTCATCGAACGCAAAGTGCTCGATAAGATCATCGCCGAACAGAACTTCTCCAACAGCGACCGCGCCGATCCCAACAGCGCCGCCAAAATCGGTAAGATCCTTGGCGTCGACGCCATCATTGTGGGAAGCATCACACAATTCGGCCGCGATGATAAAAGCACCGGTGTCGGCGGTGCCGGCAGCACCCTCGGCAAGTTCGGCATCGGCGGCATCAAGACCTCCAAATCCACCGCCGTCGTCCAACTCACCGCGCGCATGATCAATACCTCCACCGCCGAAATCCTGGCCAGCGCACAGGGCAAGGGCGAGGAATCGCGCAGCGGCACCGGTCTCCTCGGCGCGGGCGGCAGCGGAGCCGGTGCGGGCGGCGCCGCGCTCGATATGAAGAGCTCGAATTTCGGCGCCACCATCCTCGGCGCGGCCACCAATAAGGCCGTCGTCGAAATCGCCCGCGCCCTCAGCGGCAAGGCCATGTCCCTCCCCACCGTGGAAGTGTCGATCGAGGGCGTGGTCGCCGATGCTGCCCCGGATGGCACCATCATCATCAACATCGGCACCAGCAATGGCGTCAAAGTCGGCGACACCCTCGCCATCAAACGCATGGTCCGGGAAGTCAAGGATCCCACTTCCGGCCGCGTCATCCGCCGCGTCGAAGACGCCGTCGGCACCATCAAAATCACCGAAGCGGACGCCTCTTCCGCGGTCGGCAAATTCAGCGGCGGCGGCCAGGCCAAAGTCGGCGATTCCGTCTCCAACATCAAACCGTAACGTAGCGCAGGCGCTTCCGCCTGCCAACCCTGAACCGTTCGACGAGACACATCCATGAACATCCAGGTCGGTTCCACCATCGGCGATGCTCAGTCTGCCCCCAAACTCAAAGTAGGGCAGGCGCTTCCGCCTGCCAACCTATTTGTTTTCCAGCACCCAACCAGCCGCCCCGAGCGAGCGGCCATCAACCCCGAGGAGACACTCTCATGAATATCCAGGTCGGTTCCACCATCGGCGATTACCAGGTTGTCCGCGTCCTCGGCGTCGGCGGCATGGGCGAGGTCTTCCAGGTCCGCAACACCATCTCGGACCGCGTCGAAGCCATGAAGGTCCTCCTCCCCGACCTCGTCAACCAGCCCGACCTCGCCGACCGCTTCCTCCGCGAAATCAAGGTGCAGGGCAGCCTCCAGCACCCCAACATCGCCTCCATGCACACCGCCCTGCGCGTGGAGAATCAGCTCCTCCTCCTCCTCGAATTCGTCGAAGGCGTCAGCCTCGATGAGAAGCTCAAAGCCGGACCCCTCCCCGCCGCCGATGCCGTCGGCTACATCATGCAGGCCCTCGACGCGCTCGATTACGCCCACAGCCAGGGCGTCGTCCACCGCGACATCAAGCCCGCCAACATCATGGTGACCCCCCAGGGCGTCGTCAAGCTGATGGATTTCGGCATCGCCAAAGGCCCCTCCGATCAGAAGCTCACCCAGACCGGAGCCACCGTCGGCTCGCTGTATTACATGTCTCCCGAGCAGATCCAGGGCACCGCGCACCTCGACGCCCGCTCGGATATCTACTCCCTCGGCGTCACCCTCTACCAGTTGGTCACCGGCCAGCGCCCCTTCGATGGCAACAGCCAGTTCGCCATCATGTCCGCCCACCTGCAGGGGACGCCCCAGCCCCCCATCGCCATCGATCCCACCCTGCCCAAGCTCCTCAACGACGTGGTCCTCATGGCCGTGCAGAAGGATGTGGCCACCCGCTTCCAAACCGCCAAGGCCATGCGCAACGCCCTCAACGCCGTGGCCACCCAGCTCGGCGCCACGGTCCGCCCCTCGCCCGCCGTGTCCGCCGCCCCCATCGCGGCCGCGCCTCCAGTTCCCGCAGCCATGCCTTCCGGGATGGCCCCCGTCGCGCCGTCGCCCATGCCCACCGCGCCCCTCGCCGCCCATCCCGCTCCCCCGGCGCCGAAACCGGCCCCGCCCTCCGCCCCACCCGCGCCCCACGCCCAGCCCCAGAGCCACCGCGGCCAGTGGATGGCCCTCGGCGCCGTCGTCGCCGTACTCGCCATCGCCGGCGTCATCATCCTCGCCCCCTGGAAGCCCCGCGCCGCCTCTTCTACTCCGTCCACTCCGCCGCCCGTCGCCTCCTCCCCCGCGACCGCGCCCTCCACTCCCGTCCCCGCGCCCATCGATGCCACCCCGAGCGCCACCGCTCCACCCATCACCTCGCCCGTCACCTCGCCGGTCGCGCCGCCGCCCGCCACCCCCGCCGGGACCGCCCCGGCCGTCGCCTCGCGCCCCAAGCCCTCGCGCCCCGGCGCCTCCCCCAACGCCGCCGCCCAACAACCGGCCTATCAACCACCCGCGCAGCAGCCCTATCAGCAACCGGCCCAGCAACCGGTCCAACAACCAGCCCAACAGCCCTATCAACAGCCCGTCCAACCGCCCTCGCAGCCGGTCCACGCTCCGCCTCCCGCCGCCCAGCCCGCCGGACCCAGCCGCGCCGAACTCCAGGCCGCCCGTGAGCAACTCGCCCTCCTCGGCGTACGCTCTTCCGGCATCCAGACCGGCCTCCAGTCCCTGCAGCGCCGCCAGGCCGCCAGCGGCATGAATCTCCGCGGCGATATGGTCGAGGCCTCCAACCTCATGACCACTTACCTCGATGGCGCCAACGCCGCCCTCCACGATGGCGATACCGCCCAGGCCACCAGCTTCATGCAGAAGGCCGAACGCCAGATCGAAAAACTCGAGAAGTTCCTCGGCCGCTAAACCCGGCCGCTAAACCCAGCCGCCGCGCCTCGCTAAAATGGCCTCGTGACCGATCTCGCCCGCGCCACCCGCATCTCGGCCGAGAGCGGCATCCCCACCTTCCGCGGACCCGGCGGCTACTGGCGCAACCTCAAACCCGAAGACCTCGCCACCTCCGCCGCCTTCATCCGCGACCCGCGCCTCGTCTGGGAGTGGTACGACGAACGCCGCCGCTCCATCGCCCAGGCCCAGCCCAACCCCGCCCACCACGCCCTCGCCCAACTCGAACGCCGCGTCCCCCTCCCCGAACTCCCCTCGCAGCATCCCCCCCCCACCCTCCCCAACCTGCTACGCTAATCCTCGAGTGCCCTCCGCCTCCCACCTCCGCACCGCCTCCGCCTGGATCCTCTTCCCCGCCTCCCTCCTCTTCCTGGCCCGCGTCGAGTCCCGCTCCGATGACGAAGGCATCGTCGTTGTCCTTGTCCTCCTCCTCACCTTTGCTCTCGGCTATCTCCACCCCCGCCGTGCCTGGCTCTGGTCCCTCACCGGCTGGAGCGTCCCCGCTGCCGATCTGCTCTTCCGCGCGCCCATCCCCGCCGCCCTCCACATCCCCGGCCCACTCCTCCTCTGCGCCTTCATGACCGCCATCGGCCTCGCCGGCAGCTACTCCGCCGTCCTGCTCCGCACCCTCACCCGCGCCCGCCTCGCCCGCTGACTCCCCGATTTCGGCACGCCCTGTCCCACAAGCGGACACCTCCCCTTCCCCCCTCTCCTTCCTTCCGCCTGAAACGTCAAAGTGTTACGCTAAACAGCGATTGGCAGATGCCGTGCCCTAACGCACGGGAACTCACATGGATATTCAACGCAAAGATGCCGGCAAGAAGCGCCTGATCCGCCGCATCGTGATCGGCGTCGTGCTCGTCGGCGCCCTCGTCGCTGCCTTCATCCGGGTTTCCCGCCTCAAACCCGCTCCCCCCTCCGTCGATCTCTCCGCCCAGTGGCCCGGCACCGTGCAGCGCGGCCCCATGACCCGCGACGTCCACGGCCTCGGCACCCTCGTTCCCGAGGAAACCATGCTCATCCCCGCCACCACCGAGGGACGCGTCCAGCGCATCCTCATCCGCCCCGGTACCCCCGTCAAGGCCGATTCCGTCATCATGATCCTCACCAGCCAGGAGCT
>CAIRBY010000490.1 GCA_903876865.1 uncultured Acidobacteriia bacterium | reverse complement strand
TGAAATGCGGCGGGCGCGATCGCCAGGTTCGCGGGGCCCAGGCCGTAGCCGAAGATCAGGAAGATCGCGCCTTGCGCTATGCCGGAATTGGGAAGCCCCGGGACGATGTTGCTGGCCGCATTCGCCACGCTGTTGATCGTCGGTGGCGGCAGCAGTGCCTGAAACGTCGGGCTCGGACCGTTGGACGTGTTGACCGCCCCCGTCAACGTAATCACCGTTCCCGATGTGTCCGTGATGGTGCCCAGGGCAACATTCGACCCGTTGAGGGGCCCGATGGGAGTGACCATGTCCCAGGTCTTCAACTGCGCGCTCGTCAGTCCCAAGCCCCCCGTGGAGATGTTTCCGAACGTGACTTGGCCGGAAGGGCTATCCAGGTAAACCGTGACATTCTTGATGCTGTCGGTCTGCCCGCTTCCGAGGACGAGCGTGTTGGCCGTCGCCGGGTTCTGCAGCCGGCCTGGCTGCGGACTGGTGATGCCGGCCGTATCCGCGATGATCGTCCACGTGAAGCTGGTATCCACCTTCTGATTGCTGCCCGAGGCCTGCAGGTAGCCGGTCAAGACGTACGTGATCGGCGCGGCCGTCAGCGGGAGACCCGCCAGAATCAGAACGGGGAGCAGTGCGGCCAACTTCCCACGGGGACACAAAGCGGCAGACAGTGTATTTCTCATGATCCCTCCAGATTGTCTTTTCGCTATTGTGCTTCGACTCCCACAATCTGCGCAAGCGCTTTTCTACGTTCCTTTTTACAAAGTCATCCTACTCCGGCGGCGCGGCGCGGACCATCGTGTAGGCGTGCCGGAATGTGAATGACTGCCCCGGCACAGCAGTATCACGCGCGATCTCCAATATGTTTCGACCGATCCGCAGAGTGGTGCGAACCTCCACCGCGGCGCCATTCTCCGTACCCTTCCCGGTGAGGATCAGCGTACCCCGCCCCTGTTTCAGCTCGGCGAGTCCCGCGATGGTGTAGCGATCTTCCAGCTTCCCCGCAGCATCGAAGATGCTGTAGCGCGCGCCTGCGAAATCGATGCGCACGAGCGAGTTCTCGGTGACAGTCTTTGCCGGGCCATCGTAATAGATGTAGCGGAAGCGCAGGTCGGCGGCGGAGACTGTAATCTCCAGCCAGGTTGGCAGTTTGACGCGTTTGGTGGAGCCGGCTGGTTCGGAGAAGTCGCGGTACTCCAGGGTGCCGGTCCAAGATCCGGCGAGCGCGCGCTGAAGTTCCGCGGCCGCGCCGGGAGACTCCTGCGCATGTACCGTGCAGAGGCCCACCGAGACCAGCAGGAAGGGTAGAGCAGACAGAAGAGAACGCATCTGCCACCAGTATACAGACGGCTCTTTGTGGCGCCGCGGCGCTTCGCTAGCGGATTCCGACGACCATGGAGTCCGGTCCCACCAGATGTTCCACTCTGGTCTCGCGGAAGCCCGCTTCCCGCATCCAGCCCTGGCAGTCCGCGCCGGTGTAATCGAATCCCGCCGGCGTTTCGATCAGCATATTGAGACTCATCATGAGGCCGAAGGCATTCTTGGAGCGATCGTCGTCAATGATGCTTTCGTAGACGATCAGCGCGCCGCCTTCGGGCACGGCATCGTAGGCTTTCCG
>CAIRBY010000489.1 GCA_903876865.1 uncultured Acidobacteriia bacterium | reverse complement strand
TCCGCCATGATCGCCTGGCGCCCCACTTCGTTGAAGGCGATCTGCTGCGCGCTGTGGCGCGTGGTGGTCGCGATCGGAATCGTGCTCACCACCGCTTCCGGATACGCCGCCGCCCATTCCAGCGCCTGCATCCCGCCCATCGAGCCGCCCGCTACCGCCAGCAGCCGCTGGATTCCGAACCAGTCGATCAGCATCTTCTGCAGCCGCACCATATCGCCAATCGTGATCACCGGGAACGCCATGGCATACGGCGCGCCCGTGGCCGGGTTGGTCGAGGCCGGCCCCGTGGTTCCCCGGCATCCGCCCAGCACATTGCTGCAAATCACGAAGTACTTGTTGGTGTCGAACGCTTTGTGGGGGCCGATCATGTTGTCCCACCAGCCCGGCTTGCCCGTCTCGGCGCTGATTCCCGCCGCGTGCGCATCGCCCGAAAACGCGTGCAGCACCACGATCGCATTGCTTTTCGCCGCGTTCAACTGGCCGTAGGTCTCATAGGCCACCTCCACCGGAGCAAGCGTCGCCCCGCTGTCCAGGGACAGGGATTCGAACCGAACCGTATTGGCCGCGACAATCATGTGGGGATCGAGTTCATCATAACAAAGCCTTCGCATTACACTGGAGGTTTGAAGCTCCTCCTGCTCTTCTTCCTCGCCACGGCGCCCGATTACCGGCAGGCCCTGCCCGGCTACCATTACCAGTTCCCCCGCGACCACTTCGAACACACCGATTTCCGCACCGAGTGGTGGTATTACACCGGCAATGTCCACGCCGCCGATGGCCACCGCTACGGCTTCGAACTCGTCTTCTTTCGCCAGGGGGAGCACTCCGGCGATCAGTCCAATCCCTCCGTCTGGCGCATCGACGATCTCTACCTTGCCCACCTCGCCCTTACCGATATCGACCGCGGCGCCTTCCATTACTACAAGCGCCTCAACCGCGCCGGTCCCGGTCTCGCCGGCGCCAGCCGCGAGCAAGCGCGCGTCTGGAACGGTAACTGGGAAGCCAAATGGGACGCGCCACTTACCGGCGCCCAGAGCCTCTCCGCCGTCGCCGAGGACGTTCGTTTGCAACTTCGCCTCACGCCCGCCAAGCGCGTCGTCATCCACGGCGAAAACGGCGTCTCGCAAAAGGCCGAAGGCCCCGGCAAGGCGTCCTACTACATCTCTTTTCCGCGCCTGGAAGTCTCCGGCACCCTCAACGGCGCCGCCGTCACCGGCACCGCCTGGATGGACCACGAGTGGTTCACCCACCAACTGGAAGCCAACCAGCAGGGCTGGGACTGGTTCAGCGCCCAACTCGCCAATGGCGCGGACCTGATGCTCTTCCAACTGCGCCAGAGTTCCGGCGCCATCGACCCCTTCTCTTCCGGCACCTACATCGCGCCCGATGGCCGCGCCACCCACCTGCGCCGTGGCGATTTTTCGCTCCAGCCCCTCGAATACTGGACTAGCCCCCAGACCCACGGCCGCTACCCGATCCGCTGGCGCGTCACCATTCCTTCGCTCAACGTCTCTCTCGAATGCGCCGCCGCCCTGCCCAAACAGGAGTTGGTCGCCGAGGATGCTACCAGCCCCAGCTATTGGGAGGGCGCCGTCACCTACTCCGGCTCCGCCCGCGGCGTGGGCTATCTCGAGATGACCGGCTACAACAAACCCATGCGCCTCTAAGTGGGGCGGGCGGGTTCGCCCAATGCTGCATCAATCAGGCACGTTGCGGGCACGCCCGGCCTTTCGGCAATCGGTGATAGGTGCTGCTTCGATGCACTAGCGGGACCAGGGGGTCCCGCGCGGACGAGGGCGTCCGCCCCACCGGGTCCGGCAGAATTCGGGGCAGAAGTTTATTTAGGTGTGGCAGGCGGAAACGCCTGCCCTACCTTGGAGCGCGGACAGGCGATCTTTGTGTGTGGCCGGCTTGCTTCCGCAAGCGTTTCCTGTCCCCGTCCGTACGCCCGTGCCATAATACTGCCATGAAGCTATCCGAAGGCAAAATCAAGCGCATGAAGGCGCTTGCGAATGACAGCGGAGTGATCTCCGCTGCTGCCATGGACCAGCGGGGCAGTCTGCAGAAATCCCTCGCCACCGCCCGTGGCGTGGACGTGCACGACATCACCTTCGCCATGATGAGTGAATTCAAAGTCGCCGTCAGCCGGATCCTCACCCCCTACGCCAGCGCCATCCTGCTCGACCCGGAATTCGGCCTCGAGGCCGGACAAGCCCGCGCCCCGCGTTCCGGACTCATCCTCGCCTACGAACTCTCCGGCTACGACAACACGCGCCCGGGACGCCTCCCCGACCTGCTGCCCCACGTCTCCGTCAAGCGGATCGTCGATTGGGGTGCGGACGCCGTCAAAATCCTGATCTACTACACCCCGTTCGACGAACCCCAGGTCAACGACATCAAGCACGCCTTCATCGAACGCATCGGCGCCGAATGCGAGAGCAACGAGATCCCCTTCTTCCTCGAATTCGTGGGCTACGATCCCAAAGGCGGCGATGAAAAGGGCATCGAGTACGCGCGCCAGAAGCCTGAAATCGTGAAGAAAAGCATGGAGGTCTTCTCGCGCCCCGAATACCGCGTGGATGTGCTCAAGGTCGAAGTGCCGGTCAACGCCGAGTACCTGGAAGGCTCCAGCGTGTATAAGGGCCAGAAGGCCTATTCGCGGGAAGAGGCACTGCGCCACTTCCGGGAGACCTCCGCTGCCGCCTCGCGCCCCTTCATTTATCTCTCCGCCGGTGTCAGCAACGCGGTCTTCACCGAATCGCTCGCCATGGCCAGCGAGGCCGGGACGGATTACTCCGGCGTGCTGTGCGGACGCGCCACCTGGAAAGATGCCATTCCGGTCTATGCGAAGCAGGGTTTGAAGGCCCTGGAAGAGTGGCTCCAGCGTGAAGGCGTGCGCAATATTCAGGCGGTCAATGCCGCCACTCAGTCCGCCAAGCCCTGGTACGCGAAATTGGGTATTGCGCCGCCGCTGTGAAGCGCGCGGCTTCGACCGCCGGCTAGCCCTTGGGTACGACCCACGTAGGCGCCAGGCCGAGCAGCATCAGTCCCGCCAACAGGAGAATCGGCGCCATCGTGCCCATCAGGCGCACGCGGAAATCGCCGTCTTTGAATTCGCGGAATACCAGGATGCCCCACAGCGCCGCCAGCACCGGCCATCCCTGTGTGAGCGGCACGCGGATCGCCGAACCCACCGGGATCGTCTCCAGCAAGCCGCTGCAGATCAGCGACCCCAGCACGCCGGTGATCCAGATCACGCCGCTTAACCACCCCAGCAGATGCTGTTTCAGCGGCAGGCTGAGAAAGGCGGTGAACTCCACGGGCTCGCCTTCCACCGGGAGGTTCATGAAGAAGATGTTGAAGACAAAGGTAGAGAAGAACACCGCAAAGGCGAAGATCGCCGCCACGGCGTAAGGGCCAAGGCCCAAATCGCCCACCCGCGCCTTCTCCACCAGCGGAGTGAAGGAGCCGAGCAGCACGCCCGCCACCACCGCAATCACAATCCCTTTGACCGGGTTCGGACGCCGCGTGCTCTTGGAGATCCCCGCCCTCGCCAGGGCCTGCAATTGCGCGCCGGAGAGGATCCGGTAGCATGCCGCGCTCAATCCCACCGCCAGCAGCAGCAACAGGCAGGCGAGCCCCGTGACCGGCAGATTCGTACCAGCCTTGCCCGCCACCGATACCAGCGCGCCGATGATCAGGGCGACACCCATTCCCATGGGGAACGCCGTGGCCAGGCCCGCGACCGAGACCGCGCCCATCAGCAGCATGTTCCCCATGTTGAAGATGATGCCCGCGCCGAACACGTACATCCACTGGCGTTTGCCGGCATGCTGCAAATCGTCAATGAAGTTGAAACCGTCGTAGCCCAGGTTGCCGAACGTGAAGGCGTAGATCACCGCGGCCAGCATCAGGCCGAAGGCGAAATCGAGATAAAACACCTCGAACCGCCACTTCGCGTTCGTCTTCATCACTGCCGCCCAGGAGCCAAGGCAAAGCAGGCTGAACACCATCAGAAACATCACCGCGGCGTAATTTTGTGGCAGGATCATGAATCGGTTCCGGAAGTGTGAGGGTACAACGTACGCCCTATGCGGGTCAACCGTCCGCCCTACCGCGCTTCCACCAGATGCGCCCGCCCGCCCGGCCCGGCCTCTACCCGCCACCGCCGCGGCGCGCTTTCACAGTGCGGTAACTGCGTCACCAGATAGTAATCCAGCCCGTACTCCCAATCGCGCTTCACGTTGCCCACGCAGACCTCGTCCCGGCGCCCCCCGATTTCGCGCGCCAGGCCCCGCGCCGAAACCCCGCGATCCAATTGCGGCGTGGCGACTGCCTTCAGATATGCGATGCCCACGGCCGCCCCCGCCGCCACCGTCAGCACCGCGGCCACGCGCCGGCCACGCGCCTCCAGTTGCCACACCAGCGCCGCCAGTGCCGCCACCACCGCCGCCATAGCCACCCACGCCACTCCGAATACCGGACGGGGCGCGCGAGAGAGCCCGTTCAATACCGCCGCCGGCAGCACCATCGCCGTCACCGGGAAGGCGATCAACAGCGCCGCGCACCCCGCCAGCCATCGCCGCGCATCCTTGGCCTCGTCCAGCGTCAGCCCCGCCAGTGCCGCCATCGCCGGCAGCATCGGCAGGATGTAGCCCGCGAGTTTATTTACCGGAATCGAAAACTCCACCAGCACCGCCGCCGCCCACACTGCCAGGAACAGCCGCCGGCGGTCGCGATACCGCTCGCGCCCGCCGAGCAGGCCCACCAGCGGAGTCCACGGAGCCAGTCCCGCCAGCAGGACGGGCACGTAATACCAGAAGGGCTGCACGTGCTTCAGCGCGTCAGACGTGACTCGCGAAAACGTATGCACCACGAAGAAATCGTGGATGAACGGCCACCCGTTGCGTGCGTAGCACCACACGTACCAGGGCAATGCCACTGCGCAAAACGTGAGCCACACGCGCAACCGCAACCAATCGCGGATACGCCCGAACGGACGCAACCCCATCAGCAGCGGCGCTGCCAGAAACACCGGCACCAGGCCCTTCGCCAGCGCCGCCACGCCGAAGAGCGCCGCCGCCGCCGGCAACAGCCGCGTCTCGCCCCGCGCCACCCACGGCAGCGCCAGCAGCATCGCCGCCGCGTATGCCGCCGTCAGCGGAAGGTCCGTCACCCCGTTCTGGCTGTATGCCACGTAGAGCCCGCTCGAGCCCAGAATCAAGGTCGAAAGCGTCGCCGCCCGCTCCCCGAATTCGCCGCGCAGCCGCCACCAGTAGAAGGCGAGGAAGGCCACCGCCAGGAGCGCCACCGGCAACCGCGGCGCCAGTTCCGTGCCCAGCCCCAGCCGGAAACCCGCACCGCCCATCCAGTAGATCAGCGCCGGCTTCTCAAACCACGGCCCGCTCCACAGCCGCGGCGTGACCCAATCCCCGCTGAGCGCCATCTCGCGCGCGATTGCCGCATACCGTGGCTCGTCCGGCCCCAGCAAGCCCGTGGCGCTCAGGTCGAAAAAGTAAATCAGGTATGCCAGCGGCAGGATCGCCAAAAGGCAGATCGGCCAAACCTGACGCGGGAGTTTGCGGGGCACCACTTCAGTATCGGCCACCACGCGTGACATTGCACCCCTGCTGTGCTTCACTGTCTTCTAATGTCTGTGCCGATGTCTGTGTCCGATGAAAAGCTCATCAACTGGTTCGATAACCTGAAAATTCTCCGCGACGATGCGGCCACGCTTTCGCTCGATACCGCGGACGCGCTCGAGCAGTTCGCCCGCCAGAAGCCCTCCACCCTGCTTCCCGATCAGCCGCATCAGGATCAGTACGCCCAACTCATCACCCGCGATACCCAGCTCATCGTTGCCCCCAACGCGATCGCCGCCGCCAACACCTCTCTCGATCTGCTCGCCGCGATCTATTTCCCCGCCGACACCTTCGTCATCGGCGTCTTCCAGTCGGTTGCGGGCGACACCTCCCTGCCGTTTCAATTCCGCGCCAAGCTGACCTCCCAGGTCTACACCACCGACGCACAACGCGCCGATCTGGTGGCGCACCTGCAAGCGGACATGCACCCCGCCTGGTTCCCCGCGGTGAAGCAGCAGAAGCTGCTCGCGAAGCTCGTCGATCCCACTGCCACCGTGCTGCAATGCGTCACCCTCGTCGCCGCTCTTTGAGCCACCGCCCATGAAGACACTCGCCCGCGCCCTCTTTACTCTCGCCACAGCGTTACTGACGGTCGCCACAGCGTTACTGACGGTCGCCACAGCGTTACTGACGGTCGCCACAGCGTTACTGACGGTCGCCACAGCGTTACTGACGGTCGCCACAGTCAGCGCCCAGCCGCAGAACCTCGCCGTCACGCTGATCGTCACCAAGTCCTACCCTTCGCTCACTCCGCTCGTCGTACTGAAGGTCTCCCTCGCCGACGTGCTGGGCGTCGATCCGAAAATCTGGCGCACCATCGGCTGGTCCCCGGATTCCCCCGCCGGCTACTCCGTGACCGATGCCAAGACCGGCGCCCGCATCCCCATCTCCGCCATCGAATTCCCCGCCATCGCGCGCACCCACCTGGCCGATTACTCGCTCGCCTACCTCGTCCTCTCCCGCGGACTCAAGGATGGCGACACGCTCACCATCTCCATCTCCGGTTCCCAGGGTGTGATCGCCAAAACCGCCGCGCCTCTCGCCGTCAAAGGCGCGCAGAAGTACAGCCTCAACTTCAACCCCACCGCCGCCCCCGCTGAAACGCTCTACACTGGCGCCAAGCGCGATGTGGGCCAGCTCAACCTCGCCTTCAACCTCCCCGAACTCGTCACCGGCTGGCACTTCGCCCGGACCTATCTCAAGACCACGGACCTCTTCTCTACCGACGAACGCGACAGCAAGAGTAAATTCAACGTCACCGGCGGGCTCGAGCGCAGCCTGACCTCCCGCTGGTACGTGCCCGCGCACGTCGAGGCCATGGTGCAGGGCGATCAGGTGGCGCGCAATGC
>CAIRBY010000488.1 GCA_903876865.1 uncultured Acidobacteriia bacterium | reverse complement strand
CGGCGTGGGGATGGCTGTTCGTGGCGAACTTCCTGACCGTGAACGGGTCGTTATTGGTGGGCGGTTTTTTGGTGACGGCCGCGTCCTTTACGGTGCTGGTTGGCGGGATTCTGCAGGTAAGAGATCAACTCGGTAGCGGGACTTAAGGGTGTTGGCGAGTGGTTTCGATTCTCTTACGCCGCCGGCGCCTGCGTGGCGGACGGGGCGAATGATTTCAAAGGATGACCATGCAACTTTCCAAATGTAAGTGGCGTGCATGCGCAACGATGAGCGCGGTTTTGATGTTCGCCTCCTGCTCGAAGGCGCCGGGGGATGGGGCGCAAGGAGGACAGGGCGCTTCGGGCGCGGCGAGCGAGGTTCTTCAGGAACCGGGCGAAGCTCCGGCCGCGAGACTTCTGGTGGTGCCCGATCCCGGCCCGTCGAATGGGTCCCAGGAGCAGATTGGGCAATCCATCAAGCGTGGACCGCTCAAGATCATCGACGAAGACGGCAAGACCTTCGCCGATTTTACCCGTGAGTCGTTCATGACCACCGTTGGTCCAGGCAGTTTCCCGGGAAACCTGACCTCCGACAACCTCACGCTGGACGTCACCAGCACCAGCGGTGAGCGCCTCTTTATCGACATGGTGAACAAGAAGAAGATCGTGAATCCCAAAATCAACTACCTGTCGTATTTCAGCGACGGGCTCGCCACTGCCAGGGCGGACAACAACGCTCCATGCGGCTGGGCCGATGAGCTGGGCAACATGCGGATGGCTGGGCGATTCACTGGTTGCGGTCCGTTCAAAGATGGCGTCGCGATTGTTCAAGAGACCAAAGGCATTAGTTTCTGGGCTAAGACCAAGGTAGGCCTGGTCGACACCAACGGTGTGGAACTGGTGCCGCTCGCAGAGGGGAGCATCAAGTTTATTGGGAACGGAAGATACGCCATCACTGGCGGGTCTGGCATGACTCCCCGGACGGACCTTGGCATTTACGACCTGGCGCAGAAGCGCTTGATCCCACTTCCCGGCCTGAAGGAAGTAATGTGGTTCAATTCCTCCGCTGCCCTACTCACCGTGGAGGGGGGGCGCAATTCCCCCACTTATTACCTCGCGCCCAGTAAGGATCCAGTCGTGCTCAAAGTCCCTGGAGGCTTAATAGGGAAGAATCTCACCACTTACAAGGACGACAAACTCACGGTTACCTCACCCGACGGGACTCCGCTCGGCAGCGAGACGATTCTCTTTCGAGCTAGCCAAGGAGCCTACCGCAACACCCTAACGGGCGAAATAGGCCATGGTCAGGTCGGGATCATTGGCGAAGGCGGAAAGTGGATCGTGGCTCCCGAGCAATCCAGCATTTCCCACTTTACTCACGGTTGGGCAAGCGTGCTCAAGGGAGGCCGCTGGCGAATCGTGGACATCGCGGGCAGGACTCTCTTCGAGCTGAAGGGGGAACCCGACGTCCTCACGGGCCGATTCATAGAGACCATCGCCCCGGGCTCCGCTCCCGGCACGACCAATCACGAGATTTTGAATCGGGCGGGCAAGTGCATTTATCGCTACACGGAACCTCCGTTGTAAACCGGAGGCGCAGTAGGCGTTCACTAACATCACTCTTCATGCGGAGGCGATGTGTGGACGGGTGCAGCGACGCGCGATGGGGAGTGAAGTTAGAACGGGTCTGAACCGGAAGATCATCATCATGCCTCAAGTCAAAGGTTATTGCAAAACCTGCTGCCGAGTGACGTGGCAGGAGGTTCCAGGCTACATTTGCGAGCAATGCGGTAAGGCGAACCCTGACCCCGGCGAAGGGGAAAGTGGCACGCTCGGATGTTCGGCCATCGCATTCGCCGTCTTCTTCGCAGTGATTTGCGTGGCGTTTCTGGCTGTCAATTCACTGATCCTGCTGCCTTCGCTCCTGACGCATCCCTGGGGGCTGGCGGGCAGCGTACTGCTGGTGGGATGGTTGTGGAAGCATGACAACCTGGGCGCTGAGTCCGCATTGCTCCGTTTCGGAGTGAGCGCGTTCCTCATACTCTGGATGGGGCTCCTGATCGCCGCGGTAACGAGTGATCTGTTCCAACTGCACCTGCTCAGCACCGGCAAGGAACTGTTGTTCATCACGCTGCCGGGCGCGGTTCTGGGTCTGGTAGCAACCATGTTCAAGCCTCGCTATCTGGGCAAGCTATGGCCGGTCTTTGTCGGCATCTGCCTGGCCCACACCATTGGCAAGGCCACCATTCTCGGCTGGATCATGAATCGGTTCTGAGAGCCGCCGAGTCGCGTTTGCAGAGACAGGAGGATTCGATGGGTGAATGGTCACAGCGAGACTGGAATCAGCAATCGGGGGAAAGCGGCTGGCAACGCGACCAGCGCATCGGATACATTTCCGCACAGGACCGCAACAACGCGGAGTTGATTGCGAATTCGGCAGCTTCCCGCAACCGCAATGCGGGCGGGGTAGGGCCGTTTGTCCCGCCTGACAAAACCGATGCAATTATTGGGCTGGCCGTCGTTTTGTCGATAGTGCCGTGGCTCCTGGTGGTGATCTTTGAAATCGGGTCCGGCCGCAGCGGAGCGATGCTTGTGTTTCGAATTGCGGGCGAGGTCTCGGCCATCTTCGCAGTGAACTACCTGATCTCCAAGGTCCTGGTGGCATTCTGGAAGCTGGTGCTGCTGGCGGCTCTGCTTATGGGCGGCTACTACGGCTATCGCCACTGGGGCACCGGTGGTTCGACCGCCAAATCCGAACCGGTGAAGACCAAACAGAAACGGACGCTGCCGCCGAAGAACCGCAGCACCGGAAAGGAGTAAGCCGAGAATAGCGGCTTGAGCGTCGACAACTGATTCCGTAACGTTCAAGCACCCCATATTCCATCCGCGATACGGAGAGCCGGCAGGCAGCGGAGCTCGCTGTCTCCGGAAGATCGCGTACCGGCGCAATCTCCGTTGGGGCGGACAAGGCTCGCTTTCAATCAGGGCGTTCGGGGGCTGATTGGATTGACTGGATGATCCCCGAGGGCGAAGGAATAGGGAGAGAGGGAGTAGGGGGAAAAACTGAGGTAACGTTCCGTCTGTCACCGGGTTTTTAGAAGGCGAGGCGGAGTTGGATCTCGGTGCGGCGGTTGTTGGCGGATTCGGAGATGCCGCCTCCGCCGCTGCCGGCGGCCTGGTTGGCCTGGCCGAATAAGGGCGAGGTGATGTTGCCGGTGATGGGGCCGGGGTTGGTGTGGTTCATGAGGTTGCGGACGGAGAGGGTGAGGGTGAGGTTGTAGCGGCGGGAGGTGCTGGAGACGCCGCCGGCGAGTCCGCCGCCGTTGGCGGAGGGCAGATTGCCGGCTGCGGCACCGCCTGGAGCAGGGCCACCGCCGGGGGTGTTGTTGGGGCGGGGCGCGGGGGGAGCGGCATCGGCCGCGGCGGCGGCTTTGCCACGCTCACCGCCGAAGCCCCAGGTTTTGCCCACGCGCATGTTGACGGCGATGGAACCGGGTCCGCGGCCGTAATTGCGAGGGAGGATGATCTCGGCGGACGTGGGGTTTGGGTCGAGGAGGCCGTAGCTGGTCGGGACGAGGCCGGGGCGGGTGGAGTCCGTGGCGAGGCCGGGGCGTCCGTTAAAGAGCGTGGTACCGAACAGATCGCTGCCGGCGGTGATATCGAAGGGCGAGCCGGATTGAATGTTGATGTAGGGGTTGAGCTTGATGTGCCACTTCAGATTGAGGGAGCCGCCGACGTTGACGCGGTTGTGGACGTCCGTGGAGGCCGCGCCGTATTCGCCGGAGTAGTTGTAGGGGTTGGCGGGGAAGGTGCCGAGGCCATCGGTATTGGAGCGGGCGCGGTTGAGGATGTAGAAGCCGTAGAGGGAGAGGCTGCTATTGACCTTGGAGGTGACGTTGAAGAGGAGCTGATTCTGGTTGTAGAGGCCCGCGGAGGTCATGAGGAAGAGCGGATTGCGCTGGGCGGGGCTGGCGTCTTCGGAGCGTAGCTGGTGGAGTCCGTGGGTATTGGTGAAGGTGACGGCGAGGGTGGTGTTGGCGGGCAGTTGGCGCTCCACGGTGGCGGCGGATTGCATGAGGTAGGGCGCGCGGAGGGTGGGGCTGAGGGCCTGCACGACCTGGGTGGACTGGGAGGCGGGGAAGGTGGTGAGCGGGTCTGGAATGGCGGGGAAGAAATCGGGATTGGTGACGACGAACTGGTGGAGCAGGACGCCGTTGTAGCGCTGGGCGGTGAGGACGTTGTTGAGGGCGAAGCGATCGTAGAACATGCCGAAGCCGGCGCGGATGACGGTTTTGGGCTTGGACTTTTTGGCATTGCCGGGCGCCCACGCGATGCCGATGCGGGGGGCGAAATCGAGGCG
Organism: uncultured Acidobacteriia bacterium; assembly: GCA_903876865.1. Lineage (GTDB taxonomy): Bacteria > Acidobacteriota > Terriglobia > Bryobacterales > Bryobacteraceae > Solibacter. The sequence continues at coordinate 648 of CAIRBY010000488.1, read as the reverse complement.
GTCGCGGAGGTGGGTCTGGGCTTCGTAGCGGAGGCCGAGGCTGAGGGTGAGGTTGGGGCGGACGCGCCAATCGTCGCCGAAGAAGGCGCCGGCATCGAGTTGGTGGAGGGCGATGGCGGGGTTCCCGGTGGTGATGGAGAACTGGCTGGCTCCGCCGCCGAGGGTGCGGATCTGAGCGGGGGCGAGTCCCTGCTGCTGGAGCTGGAGGGTGAGGCGGTAGCGCTCGATGCCGGCGAAGGTATAGGTTCCGCCGAAGTTCTGGGGGGAGAGGGTATCGATGCCCTGGGCGCGGAAGCGGAGGCCGAAGCGGACGGAGTGAGGTCCGTGGAGGATGGAGGTGTTGTTCTGGAGTTCGGCGCTGTTCTGGGTGTTGAAGGAATGTCCGCTCTGGGCGCCTCCGCCATTGAAGGCGCCGAGGACGAGGATGGCGGGGGTGAGGGAATTGGCGAGGGTCTCGGTGGCGGCGCGGAAATACTGGACGCGGGTTTCGTTGACGGCGGCGCCGAGGACGGCGGTCTCGGTAGCCTGCACGGTCTGGTTGGTGGATTGGAGGTGGTAGCCGCGGGAGACAAGGTCGAAGCTGCCAATGCCGGCGTCTGTGATGCTGGTGCGGGTGAAGCCGTAGCGCAGGGTGAGGGTATGGTTGGT
>CAIRBY010000487.1 GCA_903876865.1 uncultured Acidobacteriia bacterium | reverse complement strand
GCGCCGTTGGTCGCGTAAGAGGTGAAGACGCCCGCGGTACTCGGCGTCGCCGAGAGGATGGGCGCGTCGTAAACGGATTTCATCTGCACGTACTGCATCTGGTAGAGGGTCTTGAAACGGAAGTGGCGCCGCTCCACCGGGAAGGGCCAGGTGAGGTATTCGAACGATGCTTTCGCCACCGACATTTTGGCATTGGTGGAAAGGGTGTTGCCCGGCTCGTAGACCTGGCTGAAAACCACGGTCTCCGTGCCCGGCGATTTCGTCTGGCCGCTGATCTTGGATTGGAAGTAGCTGACGCGGATGCTGTTGTGCAACCCGGCCGCGATTCCAATCTCCAGGCCTTCAGCGCCTTTGCTGGTGCCGGCCAGTTGGAGCTTGGAAGGATCGGTGAAGGTGGACAGTTTCCCCTTATCCACCCAACTGCTGCCCATGGGCAGCCAGCCGCTGAAACCAATGAAGTATCCGGCTTCGCCCGGCATACGCACGTCGGTGACTTTCGGGGGCGGGGGCGGGAGTTTGATGTGCGGACCTTCGGTTTGCGCGGGAGCGTCTGCGGGCGGGGTGGCCGGCGGTTGCTGAGCCGGCGGCTGCGCGGGCGCCTGCTGTGGCGGCTGCTGCTCGTCTGCCGGCACGGCCGGGGCCGCTACGGGAGCGTCGTGCTGCACGCTCTGCGCGCTGCCTGGCGCTGCCATCGAAAGGAATGCGAGACACAGTAAGCCGGTTGAAAAAATCTTCACGTACGCCTCAACAATAGAAATTAGCCGGAACAGGCCGGCGCCAGACCACGGTTGCACCATTGGGTCCAAACCTGAATCCAAACCGGTTGACTGTGGGCTGCCTTCCTATTTTGCCTCAAACCGGCCCTCCCCCGCAGAAAATTGACGCCCATGGGTTGTGGCCGCTCCGGCACAGGTGATGCCGGCCGGGGCACACTTTTCCCGCCGGGTCCCGCCGGGTCCCGCCGAGCGCGGCGATTTCTGCGTAACCTTTTGCGCTCTGCGCGGTATTGCATAGTGGAAACAGGAGACGGGTGCAGGACGAACAACTCATGCGCGAGGTCCGGGAGGGGGCTATTGAAAAGCTCGAGATCCTCTTCGAGCGCCATCAGCCGGCGGTACTGCGCTACTTCCTCTATCTCACCTCGAACCGGGCGCTGAGTGACGATCTGGCGCAGGAGGTTTTCTTTCGCGTGCTGAAATACCGGCGCTCCTACCAGCCAGCCGCCGCCTTTCGCCCCTGGCTCTTCCAGATCGCCAGGAACGTACACGTGGACGATCTGAACCGCCGGAAGCCCGAGGTGGAATTATCCGAAGAAGCACTCTCCCAGGAGACGACGCGCATCTCTTCCGCTGCGATCGCCGCCGACCGGGCAGTGCAAAAAGCGGAGGAAGTCCAGTTATTGCGCCGTGCGCTGGCCGCGCTGCCCGGCGACAAGCGCGAAGTGCTGGTGATGAGCCGGCTGTTGGAGTGGAAGTACGAGGAGATCGCTTCCGCGCTGCAGTGCGAGGTCGGCACGGTCAAAGTACGCGTCTACCGGGCGTTGCGGGAGTTGAGCGAGCGCTTTTTCTCGCTCAGTAAGGAAAAAGCATCATGAATTGCGAACGCTTGCAGGAACAGATTCCCGAAGCCCTGTCCGGGCGGCTCGATCAGGCCGCGCGCGAAGCCCTGGTGGATCATCTGGAAGGCTGCGCCGCCTGCCGCGCCCAGGTCGCCGACCTGAACGCGGCGTGGCGGGTCTTCGACAAACTGGACGCTGCGCTCGAGGGCAGCCTGCAGCCCACGCCGGACGCTACCGCGAAAGCGCGCTTCCAGGAAATGCTCGCCGCCTATCAGGCGGGCATGGCCGCGGCCCGGCCCACTCCGCAGCCGCAGGTCCTCGCCTTCCCGGGCCGCACCGCCTGGCGGATCGCCCTCGCTGCCGGACTGCTGCTGGGCGGCATTCTCTGCGGCCGCTACCTCGGCCCCAACAGCGGCGCCGCCCCGGACGAACTGGCGCAACTCCGCACGCAGGTGGAAGGCCTGCGGCAGACCGTGGCGCTCTCTATGCTGCAGCAGCAATCGCCGCTCGCCCGCATGCGCGGCGTCTCCTACAGCGAACAGATTCCCCAACCCGACACGCAGCTACTGGACGCGCTGCTCGATGCCGTGCAGCACGACAGCAACGTCAACGTGCGCCTCTCCGCCGTGGACGCGCTGCAGAAGTTCGCCGCCGGCCCGGGCGTCATCCGCTCGCTCTCCGACGCGCTCGCCGCACAGGATTCGCCGCTGGTGCAGATCGCTCTCATCGACCTGCTGGTGCAGTTGGAGGCGCGCTCCGCCGCGCCCACCATCGCACGCCTCTCGCGGGATTCCGCAGCCGATGAAATGGTGCGGCAGCGGGCAGCCTGGGCGTTGCACAAACTGGAAGGAACCAAATGAAGCCACTCGGAATTTGTCTGACCTGCATACTCTTCACCGCCCCGCTCACCGCCGCGGCACGATACAACGGCCGCGACTGGAAGCTGGACGAGAAGGAGAGCATCACGCGCTCCTTCGAGGGCGCACAGAAGCTCGTGGTGGAGAACGTTCACGGCTTCGTCCACGTGACGGGCCATGCCGGCACCAAGGTGGAGTTCTCGATCGAGAAGCACATCTACGCCGATACCGCCGAAGCTTTGGCCAAGGCCAAGAGCGACGTGAAGATGGAGCTTTCGCAACAGGCCGGGCTCGTCCGCGCAGTTACCTACGGCCCCTTCCGCACGCGCAACGGAGTCAATGACCGCGGAGACGACCACTATGGCTACCGCGTCGTCTTCGATGTGGAAGTCCGAGTCCCGGCCGCCACGGAAGTGAACCTCAAGACCATCACCGGCGGCGATATTGTTGTCCGCAACACCAGCGGCGATTATGAACTGCACGGCCTCAACGGCGCCGTGGAATTGGACCAGGTCTCCGGCTCGGGCACGGTACAGACGCTCAACGGCAAAGTGAAAGCCAGCTACGCGCACAACCCCTCGAAGCCATCCCAGTTCAAGACACTGAACGGCAGCATCGACGTGTATTTTCACACTCCGCCCGATGCCGACCTGCAGTTCAAGAAACTCAACGGCGCCATTTATGCCGATTTCGAAGTGAGTTCCCTACCCCGGTCCGGTTCCGGCGCAGGCGAAAAGGGCCGTTTTGTTTATCGCTCCGGCGGCAAGATGGACGCCCGCGCCGGAAAGGGCGGACCCGAACTCTCCTTCCAGACTCTCAACGGCAGCATCAGGCTGCATTCCAAAGCTCAATAAGGAACATCGTCTATGAAACTCTCACTCGCCCTCAGCGGACTTCTCTTCGCCCTCTGCGTCCCCAGTTGGGCGCAGAATCCGGATAACGAACGGATCGTGGTTCCGGCCCGCAACAGCACGCGCCCGCGCAAGCTCGACGTCAAACTGATGAGCGGTTCGATCACAGTCAAAGCCTATGCGGGCAAAGACGTGATCGTGGAAACTACCCACGCGGATTCCGCCCGCTCCAAGGGAAGGCCGTCCAAGACCAAGGAGAAAGAGGAGGCTCGCGACGCCGCGGCGCGCGCCGAAGGCCTACACCGGATTGACGGCACGCCGCGTGGGCTTACCGTCGAAGAAGCGGATAACGTGATCACCGTGCGCGCGCCGCTACACTCCGCGCACCTCACCATCTCGGTGCCCGCCGATACCTCGCTCACGCTGCACACCCTGAGCGGCGCCATCGAAGTGGAGGGCGTAAAGGGGGAGTTCGATCTCGACAGCTTGAACGGCCCGATCACGCTCAACAACATCTCCGGCAGCGTGCTCGCCCACTCCATGAACGGCACGATTAAAGCCACCCTGGATGCGGTTGATCCCGCCAAGCCGCTCTCCTTCAGCACCATGAACGGCACGATCGATGTGACGACGCCCGCCGATTTCAAGGCCAACTTGAAGTTGCGCACCGATCACGGCGCCATCTACAGCGATTTCGAAATGAAGCTCGGCCCCGGACTCGTGAGCGAGAAGAACAATACGCCCGATGGCAAGTTCCGCGTCAAGCTCGACCACACCATCTCAGGAGCAGTCAACGGGGGCGGCGCCGAAGCCTCTTTCAAGACTTACAACGGCACGATTTATCTGCGCAAAAAGAAGTAGCCTGTCTGTGTGATTGAGGTTAGCGGAACAGGTCAGCGGGACAGGTCAGGGCAATATTGCGGACTGTCCCGCTCTTTTTTGTTCCAGCCTGCTTCCCCGCTACACTGGTAGCGTGCTGCCCCTCGTATTCGCCGCCACGCTCGCCGCCGCCCCTGCAATCAAGCCTGTGCTGCACTATCCGCCGAAGATCACGGGCAACTGCCATCCGGCACGCGTGCACTTCACCGGCACCATCGAATCCGGCACCGCCGGACCCGTGAAATACGCGTGGGCGCGCAGCGATAAACCCTCTACCGCCACCTTCACGTTGACTTTTGAAAAACCGGGCACGCTACCCGTCACTTACGACTGGCTCATGCCCGGACCGAACGACGGTTGGGTGGTGCTGCACGTGATCTCGCCCGAAGACGCGCATTCGGAAAAGGTCATCTTCCACGTGCCGCCCTGCGGCAAATAGCTACTTGCCGCCGGCGGTAAATTCAAACTCGTCGATGACCTTCCCGTTGATGTCGATCGCCTGCGCCTTCGCGGTCTTGCCGTTGAAGCTCACGGTCACGAAGTTTTCCACGCTCACGACCTTCTGCGTGATCGCCGGATCGGGCTTGTTCACATCGTAAAGCGGAGCGCCGCCGCCACCGCTCACAATGTAGTGCACGCCGTTCTTCAGGTAATGCTGGTAGTTGTGGTCGTGGCCGAACAGTCCGGCGGTGACGTGGTATTTCTCCCAGAGCGGAGCCAGCGCTGTGACGTGCGGATTGTCGCCCTGCCGGCTCGCGACCGCGGTAAACGGCGCGTGGTGGGCCACTACGAAGCGGTAATCGGCATTCTGGTTGGCCGCCAGATCGTCTTCCATCCACTTGGTCTGTGCCGCCCAGAGCGCGTCGCGTCCCGCCTTGGTATCTGCGGAGTTGGCGATATCGCTGCTGAATACGGTGAAGTGCGCGTTGCCCCAGTTGAAGGAATAGTAGGGCTGCCTCTGCTGGAAGAACTGATAGAAATCCGCGCTATTGCGCTCGTGGTTGCCCTGCGCGGGGAAGAACGCCGTCTGCTTCAGGAGGTCGCGTTCGATCTCGAAGAAGAGCTTCCAGAGCGAGGAATCCCAGCCGTTCTCGACCAGATCGCCGGTATGGAGCATCAGGTCCGGCACGCCGTTTTCCAGGATGCGCGCGACCATCTTGCGGTGCACGTCGTGGCGGGTGCGATCATCGCCGAACACGATCAGCTTGAAAGGGTCGGCGCCGCGCGGCGGAGTCTTGAAAGAGCCCTTCTGCCCGGCGGCTTCGTACTCGTATTTCGTGCCCGGCTGCAGCACGCCCAGGTTGGTATACTCCACATGCAGAGCCGGAGAGGCCTTCGCCGCCGCCCCAGCCGGGTGGAACGTGGCTTCATCGCTCTCCACAATCCAGGCCACGGTCGCGCCGCGCCCCGACACATTCACCACGTAGGGACCGCCCACCACTTTTGGGGCCGCCGCCATCACGGCAGCACTGACCGCCGCCACACACCACACTTTCCACGCACGCATCCGGTAAACCCTCCTGAAGCTAACTAGTGTAACCGCTCCGTGTCACGATCCCGTGACATGGGGTTGGGAATCGCAGGACCTTACCGGATTCACTTTCCGGATTCACCGCCGCCAGACGTTATACTTTTATTTCGGATGAAGATCCTCACCATACTTCCCCTGCTCTGTGCGGCGGCCTGCGAACTGTCTGGAGGCTCGCTCTACGCCGCCGTACCCTGCACAAGTGTTATCGGATGCACCGAGTGGGTCACTCTCTCCGGCGGACCCGCGCGCTCTCTCATCTACCGGACTTATTCGCTGGATACGCCGAACCCCGCCATCACGCGCGCCCTCATCGTGATCCACGGCACCGGCCGCGACGCCGACAATTATTTCCGCACCGCGCTCGCGGCCACGTTCCTGGCCGGAGGCCTGGAAAACACGGCGGTCATCGTGCCCCGCATCGCCTCCAGCGCCAGCAGTTGCCGCGACGACCTCGCGCCGAATGAGGTGAGTTGGAGTTGCACGGGAGACAGTTGGCGCTCCGGCGGAGCCGCCATCAGCAACCCCCAACTGACCTCCTTCGATTTCGCGGATGAAGTGCTGCGCAAGCTCGCGAACAGGGAGACCTTCCCCAACCTCAAATCCATCGTGATCGCGGGACACTCCGCCGGCGGACAGTATGTGGATCGCTACGCGATGGCCAACACGCTGCATGAGACGCTGGGCGTGCCGGTGACCTACATCGTCAGCAATCCATCTTCCTACGCCTATCTCGACTACACCCGCCCCAATCCCGATGCCCGCGAGTTCCGCCCCTTTGGCGACGGCCGCAATTGCACCACGTTTAATAAATGGCCCTACGGTCTGGAAAACCGGACCGGCGGCTATACCGCCAAACAAAGCGACGAGCAGTTGCGCAAGCAACTCGCCTCGCGCCCGGTCACCTATCTGCTGGGGGAGATCGATATTCTTCCCCTCGGGGGCTTCGATAGCTCCTGCCCGGCCATGGCTCAGGGCGCGACGCGACTCGCCCGCGGGCAGGCTTTCGGAAAGTATGTGAACCAGAAATTCGGCGCACACCACGCCACCACCATCGTGCCTCTGTGCGGCCACAACGCCCGCTGCATGTTCACAGCCGAGATCGCGCTGCCGCTACTCTTCCCCAAACAATAGACATGCTCGAAACCATTCATCCCGGCGCTGCGGCGCCCGACGCTAAAGTTGCCGTGTTCGATTTCGATGGCACCCTCTCCCTCATCCGCGCCGGATGGGTGGACATCATGGTGCCGATGATGCTCGAAGTGCTCAGCGCACTCGGCACCGGCGAAACCGAAGAGCAACTCCGCGAAGTGGTCGAACCCTTCATCTGGCGGCTCACCGGAAAAGACACCCTTTACCAGATGATCGCCCTGGCCGAGGAAGTGACCCTGCGCGGCGGCACGCCGCTCGCCGCCAACGTCTACAAAGACCAGTTTCTGGAGCGCCTCTACGCCGTCTCGCATGTGCGGATGGGACAACTCCGCTCTGGGGCCGCGTGCCCGGATCAGTACCTCGTGCCGGGGTCGCGCGCGATGCTCGAGGAGCTGCGCGCCCGCGGTATCACGCTCTTTCTAGCCAGCGGCACAGACGATGTT
>CAIRBY010000486.1 GCA_903876865.1 uncultured Acidobacteriia bacterium | reverse complement strand
CTGCCAACCCTGATCAGCTACCGCAGGTTCGGGTTCAGCTGCGGCGGGTTCAGCTTCAGGGAGTTCAGCCGCAGGCGAAACCGCCTGCGCCACCACTTCCTCAGCCACCACAAGTTCCGTCGGTGGGGCAGGCGGTTCCGCCTGCCAACCCTGATCAGCCACTACAGCCTCAGCCTCAACTGCGACCGCTTCTTCAGCGACCACAGGCTCTGGTTCAGCGGCAGCGGGTGCTGTTTCCGGGAGTTCCGCCTGCCGCTCAGCCCGCGGAGCGGCCGTTTCGATAATCATCTCCGGCAGCAGCCCTTCCGAAAACTCAGGAGTCTCGCTGCGGCCCCAGCCACGCGACCGTTCCCCGCCGAAGCCGGTATCGGCCAGCAGGCGGAACGCAGCCTTCACAGGATCCTGCCACTGATCGCGCGCGGCTTCATCCGCAAACCCCGCGATCGTCCAGAATCCGCAACCGGGACGGAATTCGATGCACGCCGTGGAATGGCGCTCGCTTGCGCCCGTCAGCCGGTCCACCGCCGCACTCCAGCGGATTCCCGTACGGAACGGACCCGGACGGCCCACCGGAACCAGGCAACCGCTGGCTCCATCCACACTCCACTGATTCTCGTTCAACCGCTCGCCCGCCAGAATCGCCTTCACCACCGTGATCGGCACAAAGCGCGCGCTCTTCCACCGCACCCGCGAAGTCGCCAGGCCCCGGGACGCCGGAGGCCAGAGCGTGCGCGGCGGCACCACAAAGGTGATCTCGTCCAGATACGGGAACGAGGAACTGAAACAGACCGCGGGCGTGGCCGTGCGCGCCGTCGCATCCAGCCACTCTTCCAGCATGCCCATGCGCGCCATCGCACTGGTGACCGCGCTATACAGCGAGTCGCTGTGATAGATCACGTCCACACGATTGCGGGCGCCCGAATCCGGCCCGATGCGCCAGGGGCCGGCGGGTCGCAGTTTAACGACCAGTCCGAGTTTCATGAACGGTTCACTTACTCCCCGGTAACGAAGGAAAACGCCGATTCGTTGACGGCCGCCTGAATGGCCGCGAGCGTAGCCCCGGCGCTGATTTCCTTTTCAGGAGCGCCCTTGGCGTAGTAGTCCTTGCCGCGCCACACCAGGCGCAGATTGCCAAAGCTCACCCGGCCGCTGCCGCGCGAGCCGCCACCGCCGAGCGCGTCGTCTTCCAAGAGGCGCAGGCCTTCCAGCACGCGCAGGAAGAGCGGGGCGTCTTCGTCGCAAAGCACATCCATCACCAGGCGCGTCTTGAAACGGGCGCCCGAGGGCACGCGTTCGAGCGTGCGCGGATTGGCCTGCGAAGTGATGCGGTCGATTGCGTTCTCACTCTTCACTTCCGTGAGTTCGTCGTCCAGATTCTCGCGCATGGCCGCCGTGATGCTCTCCAGATCGAGCGGCGCATCGAAGACCGCGAGCCGCGCCGGCGTGGCCTGCGACGTGTCGAGCGATTCGCCCTGCACGCGCTCCATCCGGCCCGGATTGCGTCCGAACAGGAGGCAGATCTCGTCATCGGGACGGTCGCTCTGGTGAATGCGCACCTCCTGCCCCTTGCGGCGGGACAGGTAGACCAGTTCGCTCGGGATGGCGAGGCCGCCGGATTGCTCCAGCAGGGATCGGATCTTGCCGCGCAGCGAACTGCCGGGCACGTAGGGACGGCCGAAGGCGTCTTTCACTACGGGATTATCGCTTCCGCCGATCTCCAGCGAACCCTTGCCGGCACCCACATGCAGGCCGGTTTCGCAGAGCATTTCGCCTTCGAGGATCAGCTTGCCGATCAGTTTTAACTCGGTTTGGGAGGTGTGTGCGCTCATGCTTTACTCGTTGTAGGCCACGATGGCCTCAAATAGATCCTTGAACCGTTCATAGCCGCGCATATCGTTGCGGCGGGTGACCTGTAACAGCAGCTTTTCCAGTTGGTCCAGGCTGCGCAGGCCGTGGCGCGCGATGGTGTACGCCAGACGCGCACGCAGCATCACAAACTCATGCTGGCGTTCGCTATCCGCGGCGCGGACCGCGCGGCGCACCGAACTGTAGAGCCGGCGCAACTGGGTCTTGGTGCCGCTATCCATATCGCGCATGCGGCTGACGATGGCGTGTGCCTGGTTATCCAGGTAGAGGCTGTCGCCGATGAGCTTTTCCAGCTCGATCTCGGGCGGTCCCTCGGGACGGCCGCGATCGTAACCACGGCGGTCGCCGCGATCTCCGCGGTCTCCACCCCGGTCTCCACCCCGGTCACCCCCGCGATCGCCACCGGGACGGTCACCGCCGGGACGATCACCGCCGGGACGATCACCGCCGGGGCGGCCACCGCCACCCGGGCGATCTCCACGAGGCGGTCCACCCTGAGCCCCGCGGCCTTCGCGCGGCGGGCGGGCTACTTTCGGTTGCTCCTGCTCTTCTGCCATGTGCTAAACCTCTGTCACCAATCTGGCCCATTCCAGGGCCACCAGCCCGGCGGGCCGCAGTTTCACTTCCGCGGATTTCCGGCCCACCATCTCATTGATCAAATGCGTGCGTAACTTCTGGAATTCGCGCTGCCGCGTGCCGCTCAAAATGCGGTTGAAGCGCCGCTGCACGCGCCAGGTCCGCTGCACGTCCACGCCATCGCCATACGCATCGCGGCGATAGAAGCTGCGCAACTGATACAGGAACTGCTTGGACATGCGGAAATCGTGGATGAGCCGGGTTACCGTGTCCTTGAGTTCGGCGGCGTCGTTCAGGTGCCGCCACTCCAGAATCCGTCCCATCAGGTAGATGCAATCTTTATCGGCGGCCTTGGCCAGGTCCAGGTTGCGGCCCGCCTCTTCGTAGACGTTCGCCAGCGGATAATACGTCTCCGGCGCCAGCGCGATCGCCATGCTGATAGTCTTGCCGTCCGCCCCGGGGTACTCTTTCAGGTTCTCTTCCGTGAAGCGGTGGAAGAGCCGCTGGATCTCGCGCGAGAGGCCGATCAGCGCATCCCAGGAGCCGTAGACGGCGAAATCGTCGCCGCCCGAATAGAGAATCGAAACCTTGCGCCAGAACTCCGGCAGCGAGCAGAGCACTTCCAGTTCGCCCGCGAAAAACTGCTTGTAGAGCACGGAGAGCGGCACGTGTTCTTCGATGGAATGGACGCGGCGCAGGCGCAGGCCGAAATTATCCACGTCGCCGCGCAGTACGCCCCACGCGGAGCGGCCTTGCGCGCGCCGGGCCAGTGTCTGCACCGGCGCGGTCTGCTTGCCGTCATCGCTCGGCGCGGCGTGGCGGGCCAGCATGATGCCGTCGCCAGAGAGGTTGGAGGTCAGGCTCCAGGTGTGTTTGCCTTCGCCCGCGAAGATCTTGCCGGGCTCCTCGGGAGACCAGCCGATCTGCGTCGCCTGGCGGATCTTGGCTCCCAGTTCCTTGGCGAAATACTGGTCGGCATCCTGCGTGGCCGGTGCCACGTAGGGCTGGAACGCGCTCGGGCCGAGCAGTTGCAGCGGAGCGTTGCGCTTGCTCTGCAATTCTTCCGTCAGGCGGCGGCGGATGATCGCCCAATCGCCCAGATTATCCGT
>CAIRBY010000485.1 GCA_903876865.1 uncultured Acidobacteriia bacterium | reverse complement strand
GCCAGCCGTTCCGCGGCAAATGCTCCCGCGGGGCCACCGCCCAGAATTGCCACACGCTTCATTTCTTCTTGCCTGAAGGCGGCAGATCCTCCGGCAACGGCATGGAACCACCCGCACCGTGCGGACTGGCGCCACCCGGAGCCATCCCCGCGCCGCCGTGCGGATTCGCCGGGTCCGCGCCCGCAGGCATTCCGCCCGGCATTTCACCCGGAGCCGTTCCACCCGGAGCCGTTCCACCCGGAGCCGTGCTGTGGCCGCTCGAATCCTTGCGGCCCACCACAGACCACTTGCTGTCCTTCAACTCCAGGTGGTACTGCATCGTCATCTGAGCCGTGGCATTGCCCTTGGCCGCAAACGCAACCGTGGCTTCCGCCTGTTTGCCGTCGAACTTCACTGCCGTCACGGTGATATCCATGGCGGCCGGGGTCATGCCCCTGGTAGCCAGGTATTCCAACAAACCCTGGCGGACGGCGTCTTTGTTCTCCGAGGCTTTATTGCAGCCAACGAGACAGATCATCGAAAGTAGAACTGAAATGGCGAGTCGCACCTCTCGATTATAACCAGCAGCGGCCCGGACTTGCTGTAGTAAACCAGCTCTGGGAAACTCAGAACCACCGTCTTTCCGTTGGTGGGTTATCCCCCACTCGGTTGGTATATAGTTGGGAGAGATGTCGAGCGCTCCATCCCCCAGCCAGCACACACCCCGTCACGACCTTTGCCACCGCTGCCTGCAACCGTTGCCGCCCCGCGTCAAACGCTGCCCGGCCTGCTCCAATCCCGTGCACTCCAATCACCGCGCCCTGCCGCTCATCATCGGCTTCGTCGGCCTCGGCGCCCTCGTCTTCATCATGCTCGTCATGTGGATCATGGCGCGCAATGAAGATCTGGCCAAGGGACCGTCGCTGGTCGATGAAGGCGCGCAAACACAGGAACAAGTACTACACGACGCCTCTTCCACCGAAAGCGCGCCCAAAGCCTCCAATCAGCCGTCAAAACCCGAAAAACCGCCGCCTCTCAACGAACGCTAGTTCCGCCCCTTTCCCCTTAACCCTGGCTCTGTACTGGTACAGGTACTACTATGTCCGCGCGGCTCTCTGCGGCTAAATGGATTCAGCCGATATGAAAAATTTACTGCTGATCCTGATGCTCTCCCTGGGAGCCCTTTACGCCGAAGACACCGCGTTGGCGCCCGCCGCGCCCCCTCACCACGCCCACCCGGGCGAAAACCGTTTGGAAACTCAGCCTTTCCGCCGTCGCCGTGGCCAACGCCATGGACGTGCACTCCTCCTGGGGCAAGCACGAACTCAACAGCAACCTCTCCGGCCCCACCGGCACCTTCGGGAAACAGGGCGCCCTCCTCAAACTCGGAATGCAGGGCGGCCTCTTCGGCGTCGAATACCTGATCACCCGCGGACACCCCACCGGCAAAATGTTCCGCGCCCTCGCCTTCGTCAACTTCGCCGCCGCCTCCGCCACCGGCGCCGTCGCCGCCCACAACTACACCATCGGCCGCTGAACTCCTCCCCGGCGGGACGGGGCCAGCCCCCGTCCCCCCTCCTTTTCCCGCCCCCAATCCTTACAAATCCTTTCGCCCCAAAGTTCGCCGCCACAGAGTAGAATTGAGCTTTGATTGGAGATAAGGATCTATGCAGATCGACACCTCTCGACGTACGTTTCTCGGTGCAGCCGCCTCGGTAGCTGGACTCGCCGCCCTCGGAACCAAGCCGGCCTCCGCCGTGATTGAGCCCGAGCCCTGGGGCATCAAGCTGGGAATTGCCACCTACTCCCTGCGCAGTTTCGACCGGCCCACCGCCATCGAAATGCTCAAGAAGCTGCACGTAAAATACGTCAGCATCAAAGATCTCCACCTCAAGATCGGCGCTCCCGCCGCGGAAACCAAGGCCGGTCGCGCCGAATTCGATGCCGCGGGCCTCGTGGTCACCAGCGGCGGCAACGTGGATATGACCAAGGGCACCAGTGTCGAAACCCTGCGCCCGCAATTTGAGTACGCCAAAGCCGCCGGCCTCCCCATGATGGTCTGCGCTCCCACCAAAGAGAACATCAAGTTCGTCGAAGCCCTCGTCAAGGAATACGATATCCGCATCGCCATTCACAATCACGGCCCCGAGGACAAGCACTTCCCCACCCCGCAATCCGTCCTCGATGTCGTCCGCACCCTCGATAAGCGCTGCGGCCTCTGCATGGATATCGGCCACTCCGCCCGCACCGGCATCGACGTGGTCAAGACTCTCGCCGGAGCCAAAGACCGCCTCTTCGACATGCACGTCAAAGATCTCACCGATTTCACCAGCCGCGACAGCCAGGTCGATATCGGAGATGGCAAACTCCCCTTCGTCGCCATCTTCAAGGAACTCAAAAAGCAAGGCTACACCGGCTGCGTCAACATGGAGTACGAGATCAACGCCAAGGATCCCATGATGGGCATGCAGCGCTCGCTCAGCTATATGCGCGGCATCCTCGCGGCCCTCGCGGCAGCGTAACCGGCAGCGTAACCGGCAGCGTAACCGGCAGCGTAACCGGCAGCGTAACCATGGGCGACATTCCCCTCGGCACAAAAGGCGAATTCAAGCTGCTGGTGACTTCCGAAGTCGCCATCAGCTTCCTCGGGACGGAGGGCGCGCGAGTGCTCTCCACCCCGCACATGATCGGCTTCATGGAGCGTACCTGCCGCGACACCGTGCTGCCGCTCCTCGATCCCGGCTACGATACCGTCGGCACCGAAGTCCATGTCCGACACCTCGCCGCTGCCCCGATCGGCATGACCGTGACCTTCACCGCCGAGATCATCGCCGTCCGCGCGCGCCGCGTGGAGTTCCGCGTGGAAGCCTGGGACGAGCAGGAAAAGATCGGCGACGGGACCCACGAACGCGCCATCATCAACGTGGCGAAGTTTGCCACTCGCATGGCGCAAAAAACAGGGTAAGGGAAAAGACCGAAGTTAGGAGCCAAAGATGGTGGAGGCGGACCGCATTCCGCCGTACATTCCGTTGCGCTTCGCGTCGGCGGGTGCCCCGGAATCTGCTCGTGCCATCTCCCGATGGTAGTAAGCCAAGAGTGTGCTTTCGTCGTAGTCGATCGCCTTGGCGTACTGCCGGATATAGCTGGTGTTGTAAATTCCTCCAGGCAATCTCCGGAAGTCCCCCTGCTCGATCGCTTCCAACGAACGGATACTGATCTTCGTGCTATCGGCGATCTGTTCGAGGGAGACTCCTCGATTGCGCCGAATCGCCTTCAGTCCCAGTACGCTCTTTTCCTCTTTCATCAGGTCTGGCTCGTGTAGATAAGTAAGGTAACAATATAACATCAGTACCGATACCCTCGCTCGCGAATGTTAAACTTTTTTTATGTGGATCTCCCGGCGCTGCTTCAACTTGAGCCTTCTCGGTAGCGCCGCCGCCACCCGCCTCGCCGCCTTG
>CAIRBY010000484.1 GCA_903876865.1 uncultured Acidobacteriia bacterium | reverse complement strand
GTGATCGAAAACGGCGCCGTGGCCGTGACCGGCGACCGCATCGTGGCGATCGGCACGAAGGCGGAGATCGATGCGAAGTATCAGGCCAAGCAGCGCTTCGACCGTCCCGAGACGATTCTGGCACCGGGACTGATCAACACCCATACCCACGCCGCGATGAGTCTGTTCCGCGGCATCGCGGATGATCTGAATCTGCAGGACTGGCTGACCAAGTTCATCTTCCCGGCGGAGGCGAAAAACGTCTCGGCGGAATTCGTGCGCTGGGGCACGCGCCTCGGCTGTCTGGAGATGCTGCTCAGCGGCACCACCACCTACACCGACATGTATTACTTCGAGGATGTGGTGGCCGAAGCGACCAAGGAAGCCGGAATGCGCGGCGTGCTGGGCGAGACGATCATTCAGTTCCCCGTGGCCGACAATAAAACTCCGGCCGATGCGCTCAGCTTCACCGAACGCTACTTGAAGCGCTTCGCCGGCGACCCGCTGATCACCGCCGCGGTCGCGCCGCACGCGCTCTACACCAATGACGACGCCACGTTGAAAGCGGCGCGCGCACTGGCCAATAAGTACAAGGCTCCGCTCCTCATCCATCTTTCGGAGACGAAGAAAGAGAACGACGACGAACTGGCGAAGCGACACACCACCCCGACCAAGACGCTGGACGAGTTGGGCATCTGGAATGGCCGCACGGTCGCCGCGCATTCGGTCTGGGTGAACGAGGCCGATATGCAGATTCTCAAGGCGCGCGGCGTGGGCGTGGCACACTGCCCGTCGAGCAACATGATGCTCGCCAGCGGGGTGGCGCCGATTCTGCGAATGCTCGCGCTGGATATGCCGGTGGGCCTGGGTCCGGATGGTCCGGCGGGCAGCAACAACGACTTCAACATGTTTGAGGAGATGGACCTGGCGGCGAAACTGCAGAAGGTGTCCAGCGGCAATCCGCAGGCGCTCGGCGCCGCCGCGGCGCTGGAGATGGCGACCATCCGCGGGGCGCGCGCCCTCGGCATGGAAAAAGAGATCGGCTCGCTCGAAGTGGGCAAACGCGCGGATATGATCACGGTGCGGATCGACCGCGCGCATGCGGCGCCGATGTACAACGCCGTCTCGCAGATGGTCTACGCGTTGAAGGGGTCTGATGTACGCGACGTGATGGTGAACGGCAAAGTGGTGGTGCGCAACGGGAGCGCGATGACTCTGAACGAAGCGCAGATCCTGGCGAAGGCGGCCGAGTACCGCATCAAGGTCAGCGCCTCGCTGAAGTAGCGGCGGCCATTTGTGTTATCATTGTGTACACATTGAGGCACACTGATGCACACAGCAAAAGTCGGAATTCGCGAGTTCCGGGAAAACCTATCGGCCTATCTCGAATCGAAACAACCGGTAGCCATCACGCGGCACGGCGCGACCATTGGCATCTACGTTCCCACTCGGCCTAAGCCGAGCCAGGCCGAACTGGAAGCGTTCCGAGTTGCCGGCGAAACAATGCAGGAACTGATTGCCGCGGCGGGCACAACCACGGACGAGCTAGTGAAAGACTTCAAGAAGCTACGCCACACCGGCCGCCCGAAAACGCGCTGACATGCTGGTACTGGATGCGAATATTCTGATTCGCGCCGTGCCGGGTTCGCAGGTGCGATTGCTGCTGCGCCCTTACGCGGAACACGTCGAGTTTCTCGCGCCCGACACCGTATTCCAGGAAGCACACGAGCATTTACCCCTGATCCTGGAGCGCCGCTAAATCGCGGTCCCACCGGCGTTAGCCGCACTACGGGCCGTCGAGAGGCTGGTCCAGGCGGTCGAATTCGACATCTACTCCCGTTTTGAAGGGGTCGCCCGCAAACGAATCGCGAACCGTGACGAAGAGGACTGGCCTGTGTTGGCCGCGGCACTGGCGCTGGATTGTCCGATCTGGACCGAGGACACCGATTTCTTCGGATGCGGGGTAGCAGTCTGGACAACCGACCGGGTGGAACTCTTCTTGGCTGAAGCGGAGGCCAGGACCGACCCGTAAACGCGGTATTGCGTCTTACCGGGGGAATTTGTCTGCCGCGCACGGAGGCCCGCCCGGCTTCACATTGCAATTCGGAAGCCGTAATCCGCATAGCGGAACTCGGGAGGAATACTGCTACGGGCAGCGCAGCGGCTCACCTTGACGTGATGGCGCCACGCGCCCCCTCGCGAGGCGCGGCGCACACCCTGCGCGGGACCTTGCGGATTTTCCGCCGGTGAAACGGCGTAGTAGGCGGGACTGTACCAATCGGCGCACCACTCGTGGATATTGATGCACATGTCGTACAGTCCGTAGCCATTGGGCTCGGATTGGCCGACAGGCTCCGGACCATCGCGGAAGCGCTCCGCTCCGATCTGGGGAAGCTCATCGCCCCACGGGTAGAGGCGCTGCTCCTGCCCGCCGCGCGCGGCGTATTCCCACTCGGCCTCGGTAGGCAGGCGCGCACCGCGCCACTCGCAATAGGCCACGGCATCGCACCAGCTCACACCGGACGCGGGCAACCCGGGATCGCTATACGCAAACGGCCGGAACGCGGCCCACTCGGCGTTGGTTACCGGACACCGCGCGATCGAAAACCCGGCCAGCGTGACGCGATGGACCGGGCGCTCATCGTCTCTTCCGTTTTCCTGGCCCATGAGAAAACTGCCGCTTGGAATTCTTACCATTTGGCTTCCTCGCGTTTGGCTTGGAACCGGATGGTTTAGAACCGGATGGTTTGGAACCAGGTGGTTTGCTGCCGGAGGGTTTGAAGTCGGTTGGTTTCGCTGCGGGTTTTCGGTAGCCATCTTTTTTCTTCGCCGCATCCTCGAGAATCGAGAACTGCAGCTTGCGATCGTTGCCATCCACGCGGTCCAGAACCACGCGGACCTGATCTCCAATCGAGAACTCGCGCCGCGTCCGCCTGCCCACGACCTTGCGCACATTCTCCTGGTACACATACTCGTCGCCGGGCAGCGTATCGATCGGCACCAGACCTTCGACAAACAGATCCTCCAGTTCGACGAAGAGACCGTACTTCGCGGTGGAGATGACGAGCGCGTCGAAATCCTCGCCGACGCGATCGGTCATGAACTTCACTTTCTTCCACTCCACCAGTTCGCGTTCCGCATCGGCGGCGCGGCGTTCGGAGACGGAACACTGCTCGGCGATTCCGGCGAGCGCGTCTTCCCCGGGAGTCTGCTGCTTGAGCAGCACCGCGCGCAGCAGGCGGTGGATCACCAGGTCCGGGTAGCGGCGAATCGGCGAGGTGAAGTGCGTGTAGGTCTCCGCGGCGAGCGCGAAGTGGCCCACGTTATCCGTGCTGTAGCGCGCCTGCTTGAGCGAGCGCAGCATGAGGAAGCTGAGGATGCGCTCCTCGGGCTTGCCTTCGATCTTCGCCACCAGCTTCTGATAGTTGCGCGAAGAAATCTTCAGTCCCGAATCGGCCAGCACAATGTCCCGCCGCTTCTTCGACCCGTCCCGCTGCTTGTCCGCATAGTGGAAGCGCTTCACCGGAATCGCACCGATGCCGAGCGAGACGCCGAAGTGCGCGGCTACTTCCTCGAACTCCATCACGCGCTTGGGGTCCGGCATCTCGTGAATGCGATAGATGCTCGCGATGCCGGCATTTTGCAGGTGCGCGGCCACGCTCTCATTGGCCGCCAGCATGAACTCTTCGATCAGGCGGTTGGCGACGTTGCGCGGCGCGCGCGTGACGCCTCTCATGGCGCCCAGTTCGTCGAATTCGATGAGGGGTTCGGGCAGATCGAAATCGATGGAGCCGCGGCGCACGCGCTTCTTGTTCAGCACCAGCGCCAGTTCCTGCATCAGATCGAAGTGCGCCAACATCGGCTGATAGCGTTCGCGCATCGCCGCGTCGCCTTCGAGGATCAGATGGACGTTGGTGTACGTCATCCGCTCCGCGCTGCGGATGATTCCCGGCGTGAAGGATTGCGCGACCACATCGCCGTGGCGATCGATCTCCATCAGCGCGGAAAGCACCAGGCGGTCCTGTTGCGGAACCAGCGAGCAGAGGTTGGTGGAGAGTTCGTAGGGCAGCATCGGCACGGCGCGATCGGGGAAATAGACGCTCGTGCCACGCAGCCGCGCTTCGGTATCGATGGGCGTGCCGGGGCGCACGTAGTGGCTCACATCGGCGATGTGGACGTGCAATTCGTAATTGCCGTTGGGGAGGCGGCCCACCCACACGGCGTCATCGAAATCGCGCGCCGTCTCGCCGTCGATGGTCACGATGGGCATGTCGCGAAAATCGCGGCGCCCCTCCAGATCGGCGGCGGAAAGCGCGGGCGCAATTGCCTGC
>CAIRBY010000483.1 GCA_903876865.1 uncultured Acidobacteriia bacterium | reverse complement strand
GCAATCCCCAGCACGTTGATGGTGGAATGCTGTTTGCCCTTCACCTTCTCGAACTTCAGGGTCGCCGTCGGAATCTCCATCGCCACGGCCACACGCGCGGTATTCGCCCCCGTGTAGAAGAACGGTGCGCGCATGGATGCCGCGATCGTCCCGGCCGTCGAACCGGTCGCGCGGCTCTCCAGCGTCTTCTCCACCGGACTCCCCGCCAGCGCGTCCTTCGATTTCACGTTGCAGTATCCCGCGCGCGAACGCACCGTGGTGCCGCCGCGATCGACCTTCAGCCGGAGCGTGTGGCATGTGCCCTCGGCGCTCTCCGCCGGCGTGTAACCCACCACGTAATACTGATTCTGTTCCTTGCCGATCTTCTGCATGCCGCCCAGCAGATCGTTGGTGTTGACGATGACGAACCCGCCCGTATTTTCCGCCAGCAGGTACATGATCTGCTGATTGTTGCTCGCGCTCGAAAGCATGTCCGGCATATTCATGCGCGGCGTATTGAATACGTTGCGATTGTTGTTATTGTTCGGATTGTTCGGGTTGTTGTTGTTGAAGCCGCCGTTGTTGTTCGTGTTATTCGGATTATTCGGATTCCGCGCCCCGGTGTTGCCGTTGTTGTTGCCCGGCGAAGTTCCCGGTGCCGTGCCCGTCGGCCTTCCCGTCATGCCACCGCTGGGGCTTCCGCCCGTGACGCCGCCCGCGCCGCCGGTACGAGCGCCGCCCGCACCCCCGCCGCCCGTGGTCCCGCCACCCGTCGTGCCACCCCCGCCACCTGTGCCGCCACCCGTGCTGCCGCCCGTACTACCGCCGGTCGTGCCGCCCCGTTGAAAGAAACTCGCAATCCGCATCACCGGAAACGCAGCGAGCGCTACGCCGCTACGATTCAGCATTCCGGGCAGCAGCCCCGCCGGCTCGCGCAATGCCGCGCCGCCGCCGCGACGACCGCCGGTGGGCGACGTCATGATGTCCAGTCCCGGCGCGTTCGTGCTCAGGCCCCGCACGTCAATCGGGTAGATCGCCACGTTCGCCTTGTTGCAGGCGTCGATCGTCGCATTCGCCCAGGACCGTACGTCCGTCGTCATCGGGAAGCCGCTCGTGAACAGGATCAGGCTCTTGCGACCGGGAATTTCGCCCAGGTTCTTGGCCATGTCGCGCAGCGCGTACAGCATGTTGTTGGCGCCGAATGACGCAATCCCGCTGCCGCCCAGCCCGCGCACGCCCGGCTCGCGAGCCGTCGTCACCGAGGAACTCTTCACGCCGCTCACCGCCGCCTTCAACTTATCGATATCGCCGGTAAAATTCTGCGAGATCTGCAGCGAACCGCCGAAATTCGCCACCGCCATCACGCGATCCGCGCCCGCATTCGATTCGATGAACTTCGCCGCCGCCTGCCGCGCCTGCGCCTGCTCGGTGAAGTTGGTCGATGCGTTATCGAAGAACAACACGATATAGCGGCGCTGATTGTCCGCCGGAGCCGCCGGGTCCGCTCCAAAGGAAAACGTCGTCAGCTTCTGTTCCTTGTTGTCTTCCCAGACTTTGAAATCCTTCAAGGTCAGGTCGGGAAGATACTGGCCCTTTTTATCCGTCACGACCGCGTCCACCAGCACCAGGCGGGTTTCCGTGCGGATCACCGGCGGCGCAGGCAACTGCGTCTCCTGACCGAACATCGCGGTCGATGCCACCAGGTAGGTGGCGGCCAGAATCTTTGTGGATCTGAAAAACGCGGAGCGGATAAACATACAAGACCTCTCAATAAGGAATGTCGACGGCGCCGTTCTGCGCCGACATCAGTTGACCTTCGGAATCCCGAAGCACCAGCCGGACCGAATAGGCGCCCGGCTTCACATCCAGCGAAGTGCGGACCGTAATTCCGCCCTCCAGCCGTTTTTCCAGCGTCTCGTCCTTCAGACGCATCTCAAGCTTCTTCTGCTGCCCGATCACATACACGCCGTTGCGGTCGAACAGCCCCGCCACCACCGTCAGATCGTCGCGGTTGCGATCTTCTTCCTTGCGGAACTTCAACCGCTTGACGTCGATCTTGATCAGCAGCGTCACCCGCGCCGTCTGTTCGCCCGATTTGAAGAACTGCGTATGCAGCTCCACCGGAATATCGTTCATCTCTTCCCGCGAGAACAGCGCCTCTTCGATCTCCCGTTTGGCGGTCTCGATCGCGTTTTCCAGATGCCGCGGCGCGTAATACCCCTTGCGCGCATTCACGCTGATATCCTTCACCGTCTTCGCCGTCACCTTCAGCGAATGGAAGGCGCCATCCATCTTCAGGTTCTGCGGAGAAAAGGCCAGCAGGTAGTAAAACTCCGGAGCCGCCGCCAGGCGCGCGAAGCCGGATTCCAGGTCGTTATTATTCTGGAAGAAACTCGCGCCCGTGCCCGCCGCCAACTCCGCCAGGACATCTTCCTGCGCCCGCGCCGTCTCCCGGTCCATCTGCTCCAGGATGCGCGACGTAAACGCGTTCGTCCCCGGACGCGTAATGTCGGACGTATACGTGTACAGCCCCCGCGCGTCCAGCGAATTGATCATCACGTTGGCGCGGATGGCGCGGTCCATGATGTCGGTCTTATCCATCGAATGTTGATCGAGCGTGATGAAACCAGCCGATACCAGAATGATCGAGCGCTGCCCCGGCATGGCAGCCATGCGCCGCACAATGTCTTTGATCACGCTCATCGCAACCCGCGTTTCGTGATCGCCCAGGGAAAGCTCAGTGGCTGCCGCCGCCTGCGCCATCCGTTGTGCCGCCGCCTGGTCCGTGGTCGGATCCATGCTCATGCACGCCAGCGTGTCCGCCGTCGCCGCCTGCAGCGCACTGGGATCGTTCTTGTTCTGAATCAGGTCCGCCATGTAATACGTCATGTTCGGGCAGTGATTCTGCCCCTGCCCCGTGATCGGGCGCGGACGCAGTTTGGCCAGCGCTTCATGCAGCAGATTCCGGTCGTCGGTGAAATCCTGAGAGACCTGTCCGGAGGTGGTGTAGATCGCCGCGCGATCGGTCGCCGCCATCTTTTCGAGGTGCTTCATCGCCGCATCCCGCGACCGCGCCAGATCGCCGAACTGGGTGTGGATGTCGTCGAACAGGTAAGCGACAAAACGGTCCGGCAGATCCGCCGGCGGCGAAGGATCCTGAATCCCGCCAATCGCCGGGGCCGGCTTGGTGCTGGTCTTGATCACATGTCCCGCCGCCTTCTCCATGCTGAAGCGCGCGATGTACTGCGGCTTGCCCTTGTCGAAAAGCTGGAAGTCTTCCTGCTTCAGATTCCCGACCGCCTTGCCGTAACGGTCCCGCACCACCACCGGCACCACCACCAGATTCACCCGCGCCTTGAACAGCGCCGGTTCGTCTTTGGTTGCCATCTCCACCGCCGGTTTGGCGGCTGCGGCGGGAGGGGTTTGCGGCGCAGCGGGAGGCGTCTGCGGCGCTACTGGAAGCGTCTGCGACAGGGCGCAAGCGCACCAGAGTGACGCAAAAAGGTACGAAGTCTTACTCATAGCCGCACATGGGAGGTCACAGTCATCATAGGATAACGCCTGCCGAACCACAATCCGCAGTATATTTGTGGAAGAAGATCTCCTGCTGTTTCGTCCAATCCATAAGGCATGCTCAAGCAAGTCTCCGAAGAGGAAATTGTAGACGGTTGCCGCCGCGGCGACGCGGAGTGCTTCCGCGTGCTCTTTGAGACCTATAAGGACCGTGTCTACTCCGTCGCGTTGCGCTTCAGCGGGGAGGAGGCTCTTGCCATGGATATCGCCCAGGACACCTTCCTCAAACTTTACTCGTGTATCGGGGAATTCCGCGGCGATTCCGCCTTCCTCACCTGGGTCTATCGCTTGGTGGCCAACCGCTGCATGGATCATCGCCGCCGCTCCTGGCGCATGATTCCCATGGCCGAAGAGATCGTCGCTGTGCTGCGCGCCCCCGGCGATGCGCTGCACAACCTGTTGCACGACGAGATGCGCGGGCAGGTGCGCGGCGCCATTGAAAAGCTTCCCGCCGAACAACGCATCGTCGTGGTTCTGCGCTACACCGAGGGCCTCGGCTACGAAGAGATCGCCGACGTGCTCGGCTGCTCCGCCGGCACCGTAGCCTCACGCCTCAACCGCGCCCACAAAACCTTGGAACGGCGCTTGTCCTCATGGAAAGGAAATCGAAATGTCTAAGTGGTTGGAACGTGAATTAACCCGAGAACTGGCGCCCGTGAGAGCCCCCGAAGCTCTAGGGAAGCGCCTCGGCATCTACCCCTCCCCGCGCCGTGAGTGGCCCAGGATGATGCTCGCCGTCGCCGCCGGACTGGTCGTCCTCATGGCAGGTGGGTATGCCGCCGGCCGCAGCAACTCCCGCGACCTGCACCAGGCCGCCACCCGCCCTTCCGGCCAATGCGTCTCCTGCCATACCCTGTAGGACAGGCCTCCCGGCCTGTCCCACTAATCTCAGCCTTTGCCTTTATACACCACCCAACAGTGGTTGCACCCGCCGCCCTCATCTGCTAACGTAATTCCCAACAGAGGGAATCATGTCCACTTGCACCGCATTACCCGGTCTCACCACCGGTCAGGCCCCCTTCATCGAGGAAGCCCGTTCCCGCGGCGAACTGTACCTCACCCAGCCCTACGACCTCTATTCCGAGGCGAATCATGCCGCCTGGCGGGGCCTCTACGCCCGCATTCAGCCCCGCTGGGAGCAGTACGCCACCCCCGAATTCCTCGATGGGGTCACGGCCCTCCACCTCCCGCCCGGCCGCATCCCCCGCCTCACCGAGATCAACGCCCTGCTCGCGCCGCTCTCCGGCTTCGAGGCGAAGGCCGTGAGCGGTTACGTCCCCGGCTTCCTCTTCTTCGATTGCCTTCGCCGCCGCGAGTTCCCCACCACCATCACCATCCGCCCCGCCGAGCGCATGGACTATCTCCCGGAGCCAGATATCTTCCACGACGTCGCCGGCCACGTCCCCATGCACACCGGGCCGCAGTTCGCCGATGTGCTGGTGCGCTTCGGCGAATGTGCCGCCACCGCGGTCCAACTCACGGCTGACCTTCCGGACCCCACCGAGCGCCGCCGTCGCCTGGTCAGCATCATGCGCGCCATGTCGCGCTTCTTCTGGTTTACGGTGGAATTCGGCCTGATGCGCACTCCCGCCGGATTGCGAGCCTTTGGCAGCGGACTACTCAGTTCCCATGGCGAACTCGAGCACGCGCTTCTCTCGCCGGACGTGCAGCGCTACCCCATGCAGTTAGAGTGGGTCATCAACCAGGGCGCGGAGATCGATTCCTACCAGCCGATTCTCTTCGTGGTCGATAGCTTCGACCACCTCTACGATCTGGTGGGAACCTTCGAAGCGTGGATGCGCGCGGGCAAACTCTATCACGTGGGACCGGGTTTGCCGGAGATTGCGCCGCGCGATCTCGATAGCTTCCTAGAGGCTGCCGAGCGCCTGCTCTAGATCCGCCAGAATATCTTCCGGCGCTTCGATGCCCACCGAGAGCCGCACCAGATTGTCGCGGATGCCCATCCGCTGCCGGTGCTTGGGCGAGAGTTCGCGGTGCGAACTCATCGTCGGGTAGAGCATCATCGTGTGCACGTCCCCGAGCGAGGTCGAACGCACGATCATCTGGAGCGCGTCCATGAAGCGGAAAATCTCCGCCCGCGCCGCGTCGCGTATCTCGAAACCGATCATCGCGCCGGTTTGCCCCGCCGGGAATTGCCGCCGGATCGTCTCCGCATCCGGATGCGCCGCATCGCCCGTGAAGTAGACCCGCTCCACGCGCGGGTGAACCGCCAGGCGCTCCGCCACGAGGTTCGCATTGGCGCACTGGCGCTCCATACGCAGCGGAAAGGTCTTGATGCCGCGCATGGTCAGGTAACATTCAAACGGACCCAGCACCGGACCGATCGTGCGTCCCAGCGCCCGTAGCGCATCGCCCTGTTCCTGCTTGCACATCACCGCGCCGCCCAGCACGTCGCCGTGCCCGGCCAGGTATTTGCTCACGCTGTGCACGCTGTACATCGCGCCCAATTCGAGCGGACGGAGCAATAGCGGCGAAGCGAAGGTATTGTCCACGATCAGCGCCGCGCCTGCCTCGGCGGCAATCGCCGCCACCGCATCCACAGCGCCCACCCGCAGCAGCGGATTCGAAATCGATTCCATCACGATGCAGCCCGGCTTGGCGCGCGCCACCGCCGCGCGCAGCGCTTCCAGGTCGCACACGTCCGCGAACGTGACTTCCACGCCGCTCGGTTCGAACACGTTCATCAGCAGGCCGACCGTGGCTCCGTACATCGCGTTCGCGGCCACAATCGAGCGGCGCCGGTCGGTGAGTCCGGCCACGATGGCCGTGTGCAGCGCCGCCATACCGCTGGCGCACGCAAGCGCCACATCACCGCCTTCGAGCGATGCCAGCAGCGTTTCCAGCGCCGCCGCCGAGGGATTGTCATAGCGCGCGTAGCAGTAGCCCTTCTCTTCGTCGGCGAAGACGCGGTCCAACTGCTCCATGGTCTCGTAGAAGTAGCTGGTGGCCGTATGAATCGGCGTGGCGGTGGGGATCTGCGCGCCAGGCTTCCCGCGGTCTCCCGCGTGCACCGCTTTCGTGTGGATCTTCAAAGCCTACTTCCTCTTCCAGCGGACGCCGTTTTTGGTGTCTTCGAGGATGATGCCCTGCGCCAGCAACTCATCGCGAATCTGATCCGCGAGTTTGAAATCGCGGGCCCTCTTGGCGGCGGTGCGGGCTTCGATGCGGGCGTCGATCTCCCCATCGCCGAGTTCGCCGGCCTTCGCCGTGGCCTTCAACACATCGAAGATGGAGTCGAAGAGGTTGAGAAACTGGAGCGCATCCGGGGTATTTCCGGCGCGGAATTCGCCCGAATCCATGGCGGAATTGGCGTCGCGCACAAACTCGAAGACCGCCGCCAGCGCCTCCGCCGTGTTCAGATCGTCGTTGATCCCCGCCGTGAAGGCCGCCGAGGCCAGCGCCGTCCGCTCCGCCAGTTGCTGATTCACCCCGTCCGCGTACCGGTCCGTCTCCAGGCGCAATTTGAAATTGCGCAGCCGCTCGATGGCAATCGCCGCCGATTTCAGCCCGTCGATCGTAAAATTCAGGCTCTTGCGATACGGCACCGAGGCCAGCAGGTAGCGGATCGCTTCCGGGGCGTGCCCCTTCCCCACCAAATCGCGCAAGGTGTAATAGTTGCCCAGCGATTTGGACATCTTCTGGCCTTCCACCATCAGAAACTCGGCGTGCAGCCAGAAACGCGCGAACGGCTTGCCGGTCAGGCATTCCGATTGCGCGATTTCGTTCTCATGGTGCGGAAATACCAGGTCGATCCCGCCCGCGTGAATATCCAGTGTGTCGCCCAGATATTTGATCGCCATCACCGAGCATTCGATATGCCAGCCGGGACGCCCCGGACCAATCTCCGTATCCCAGAAGATCTCGCCCTCTTTGGGAGTCTTCCACAGGGCGAAATCGCGCGCGTCGGCCTTCTCGTATTCGTCCACATCCACGCGCGCGCCCGAGAGATTGCCGCTGAAATCGTTGTGCGAGAGTTTCCCGTAGGTGGGGAAGCTCGCGATCTTGAAATAGACCGAGCCGTCGCTCGAATAGGTGTGCGGTCCCAGCTTCTGAATCGCGTCCACCATATCGTGGATGTGTTCGGTGGCTGGCGCCAGCCGCTCCGGACGCTCCAACCGCAGCGCCGCGCAATCTTCCAGAAACGCCTCGGTGTAGATCTTCGTGTACTCGTCCAGCGACTTGTGTTGCGCCACCGCGTTGCGGATGATCTTGTCGTCCACATCGGTGATGTTCATCACGTGGTTGAGATGGAAGCCGTTGGCCCGCAAACACTTGCGCAAGAGATCCACGAACGTGAAGGTGCGGAAATTGCCGATGTGGGCAAAATCGTAAACCGTGGGTCCGCAGGTGTACATGCGAACGGTGTTGTCCGCGGCGGGAGTAAACTCCTCCACCTGCTGCGACAACGTATTGTAGAAACGCAAGGGCATAATAGGGGCATTTTTATCGTATCAGAAGCGCCGCACCGGCTTGAATCCTTTCCCTCCGCCGCACATCATATACCTTGACATCAAGGAAAAAGGAAAGACCCCTGGAGAAAGAAATGCCCATGCCGAACGTGCTCGTCCTCGCCGGCAGCACCCGCCGCGATTCCGTCCACCGCAAGCTCGCCGGACAGGTCGTCACCGCCCTCCAACACGAAGGCATGCAGGCCGAATTCGCCGACCTCCGCGATTACCCGATGCCCCTCTACGATGGCGATCTGGAAGCCGAATCGGGACTCCCCGCCGCTGCCGCCGCCCTCCAGCAGCGCGCCCGCGAAGCCGGAGCTTTCGTCATCGCCTCCCCGGAATACAACGGCTCGTACTCCGCCGTTCTGAAAAATGCGATCGACTGGATTTCGCGCGCGGCGCCGGGCGAACGCCCGGGGGAAGTTTTTCGGGGCAAGAACGCCGCCATCCTCAGCGCCTCCCCCGGTCCCGGCGGCGGGCAGCGCGGACTTGGCGCACTGCGCCACCTGCTGGAGATGATCTCCGTCCAGGTCATCCCCGAGCAACTCTCGATTCCCCGCAGTACCGGCGCACTCAACGCCGCCGGAGAACTCATCCGGCAGGAAGATCTTGCAGGTTTAGCCCGCCTCGCCGCGGGACTCAAGGAGAAAACCGATGCTTACCCTACGCAGAAGTAAGGAACGGGGCCACGCTCAACACGGCTGGCTCGATACCTATCACAGCTTTTCCTTTGCCGGCTACTACGATCCCCAACACATGGGCTTCGGACCGCTTCGCGTGATCAACGAAGATCGCGTCAGCCCGGCCAAGGGCTTCGGCTCGCACGCTCACGACAACATGGAAATCCTGACCTACGTGCTCAGTGGCGCCCTCGCCCACAAAGACAGCATGGGCAACGTTGAGACGCTCTACCCGAATGACCTGCAGCGCATGAGCGCCGGAACCGGCATCGTGCACAGCGAGTTCAACGGCTCCTCCACCGAGCCGGTTCACTTTCTCCAAATCTGGCTCGAGCCGGCGAAACAGGACCTCAAGCCCAGCTACCAGCAACTCTCCCTCACCGAAGAGCAGAAGCTGGGCAAACTGGTCCGCGTCGCCGCTCCTGCAGGAACCGGGGGAGCGCTCACCCTCCACCAGGATGCGGAGGTCTTCATCGGCCAGGTGGAAGCCGGCGGCAGCCTCTCCCACGCAATCAATCCCGGCCGCCAGGCATGGCTGCATCTGATCCGCGGCGAAGCCACCGTCAACGGCCAGACACTCGCCACGGGAGACGCCGTCGCGGTCACCAACGAAGCGGCCCTGACCATCGAAGGCGTCGCCCCCAACAGCGAGGTGCTTCTCTTTGACCTCAAGTAAGGTAGGGCGCAGTGAGACAATAGCTTCGTGATCACACGAACGCTAGGTAAACAAGGCCTCACTGTCTCCGCCATGGGACTGGGGTGCATGGGCATGAGCGAGTTCTACGGGCCCGGCGATGAAGCCGAATCACAGGCTACCCTCGACCGGGCTCTCGAACTCGGCATCACCTTCTTCGACACCGCCGATATCTACGGGCCCTTCACCAACGAAGAACTTCTCGGCCGCGCCATGCGGGGCCGGCGCGACCGCTTCCTCGTCGCGACCAAATACGGCATTGTGCGCGACCCGGCCCACCCGGCCAGCCGCGGCATCAACGGGCGGCCGGAGTATATTCGCGCCTCCTGCGATGCCAGCCTCAAGCGCCTCGGCATAGACACCATCGATCTCTACTACCAGCACCGCGTAGATCCGAACACGCCCATCGAAGAGACCATCGGCGCCATGAGCGACCTGGTCCGCGCCGGGAAGGTGCGCTTCCTCGGCTTGAGCGAGGCCTCACCCGCCACCATCCGCCGCGCCCACGCCGTCCACCCCATCACCGCGCTCCAGACCGAATATTCCCTCTTCAGCCGCGACCCCGAGGATGAGATCATCCCCACCATCCGCGAACTGGGGATTGGCTTCGTTCCGTATAGTCCACTGGGCCGCGGCTTCCTCACCGGGCAGATCCGGAGCTTCGAAGACCTTGCGCCGGACGATTTCCGCCGCGCCTCCCCGCGCTTCCAAGGGGAGAATTTCGCGCGCAATCTGGCGACCGTGGACCGAATCCAGACCATCGCGAAGGAGAAGGGCGTCACCTCGTCCCAACTCGCCCTTGCCTGGGTCCTCGCCCAGGGCGAAGATATGGTCCCCATCCCCGGCACCAAGCGCCGCAAGTACCTCGAAGAGAACGCCGCCTCGCTCGCCATCACGCTCAAGGCCGAGGATATGGCCCGCCTGGAAGAGGTTGCTCCGAAGGGCGTCACCGCCGGCACCCGCTACGCCGAAGGCGGCATGCGCTTCGTCAACGGCTAGAGCAGCATTACAGCGGGAGCCGCAGGCGGTTACACTGGAAGCCGCAGGCGGTTACAGTGGAAGCCGCAGGCGGGCGATGCAGCCGGAGCCTTCCGCGCGATTCTCCAGCGAGAGCGCGCCGCCGTGGCCCTCGGCGATCTGGCGGCTGAGCACCAGACCGATCCCGCTGCCGCCGGGCTTGGTGGTGAAGAAGGGGACGAAAAGGTTGGCGGTGCCGGCCAGACCGGGGCCTTCGTCTTCCACCCAAACCTCGATCATGGTGTCGCGGTGCCAGCCGATGCTCACACTACCCTGCGTGGCCAGCGAGGCGTCCGCTGCATTGCGCAACAGGTTGATCAGCACCTGCTCCAGTTGATCCGGATCGCCTTGAATGGTGATCGCGGGACCCGGTTGCACGCGCACCGGCAAACGCGTCTCCAGCCGCACCGCGCGCTCCACGCAATTGGCCAGCGAGAGCGGCTGCAATTGCGGACGCGGCAATCGCGCCAGGCGGGCATAGGCGCCGATGAAGCGGCTGAGGCTATCCGACCGCGAGGTGATGACGTTCAGGCCGCGGCGCATATCGTCCCGCCAGTCCTCCGGTAGCGTGTCGCGCGAGACCATCGTCTCCAGGCTCCCGGCGATGGATTTGATCGGCGTGAGCGAATTGTTCAGTTCGTGGCCGAGCACGCGCACGAGGCGCTGCCAGGCCTGCAATTCCTGCTCGCTGAGAGCTTGCGTGAGATCGGAGATCACCAGCAGTTCGAGCGGCAGGCCGTGTTCGCGGATGCGCGTCCGGCGCACACCCCAGCGGCCCGCGCCACCCGGGAAGACGTTCTGCAGGGTGGTCACCGCCGGACCGTCCAGGCAGACATCGAGTTGCAGTTCCTGCGCCGTCTGTCCGAGCAGGCGTTCGGCGGGAGCGGCCAGCAAGCGCTCGCCCGCGCGATTCACCAGGCGGAGGCGCTGCCGGTCGTCGAAGGCAAAGATGGCCACGGCGATCTCTCGCATCACGGTGCGCAGCAGGGTCGTGGCCTCCATCGCATCCAGGCGCTGCTCGCGCAGGGTGCTGCCGAGCGTATTCACTTCGCGCATGACTTCCCCCAGTGCATCGTCCGGCCGTGGGGAGCGTCCGCGCACAGAGAAATCGCCCTCCCGCAGCGCGCCCAGCAGATTGGACAGTGTCTGCAGCGGGAAGACCACGCGTTGCCGCACCGCCATGCCGCAGCCAAGCCAGACCGCCGCGACCAACAGGGTGAGGGTCCACTGCACTTTGGAGGAGAAGTCGCCGCTCCAGAGCAGCCACAGCGCGGTCGCGGAACCCGGCAGCCCGGCAAGAATCGCCAGCAGGACGATTCGCCCTTCGTGGCCGATCAGCGCCGGTTTATCGCTGTGATTCATGGCTGTAACTCCATCGCGGCGAGGCTACATTCCGTAGCGTTGCAGGCGGCGATAGAGCGCACTGCGGCTCAGCCCCAGGGCGTTGGCGGCGTGGCTCACGTTGCCGCTGAAACGGGAGAGCGCCTTCTTGATCAATAGCGCCTCCACTTCTTCCAGGCTCATCTCTTCCATTCGCGGCGGACCCTCGCGCCCGGCGCGCAGACCAAGATCGGCGGCACGGATCTGTTCCGTCTGCGCCATCAGCACGGCCCGCTCCACGGCATGATCGAGTTCGCGGATATTGCCCGGCCACGCATGCGCGAGCAGCGCCTTGATGGCGGCCTCGTCGAAACCACCGATCGGCTTGCGGTAGTGCTCCGCATGTTGCCGCAGGAAATGCGCAGCCAGCACCGGGATGTCCTCGCGCCGCTCGCGCAGGGCGGGCAGCCGGATCTCAATCGTATTCAGGCGGAAGAGCAGATCCTGGCGAAACTTGCCCGTAGCCACTTCCGCGGCCAGATCGGCATTGGTGGCGGAGAAGATGCGCACATCCACGCGGCGCGTTTTGGACGAGCCGACGCGTTCAAACTCGCCGGTCTCCAGCGTGCGCAGCAATTTGGACTGCAGGCCCTGCGAGATGTTGGCGATCTCATCCAGGAAGAGGGTGCCGCCCTCGGCCATTTCGAAGCGCCCCACGCGGTCGCTCTTCGCATCCGTGAATGCGCCCTTCACGTGGCCGAAGAGTTCGCTTTCGAAGATGCCTTCCGCCAGTCCGCCGGTGTTGACCGTGACCAGCGGGCGGTTGGAGCGCAGCGAGACGGAGTGCAGCGTCTGCGCCACCAGGCCCTTGCCGGTGCCGTTTTCGCCGGTGATGAGCACGTTCGCGTCAGACGGACCGACGCGCGAAATCACGTCCAGCACCGGACGCATGGCGGCGGATTGCGCGATCAGTTGCGGGAAGCGCTCGGCGCGTAGCGCTCGGTTTTCGGCCTCCAGCCGCTGCCCTTTACGCAGGGCGCGGCCCAATTCGATCTGCGTCTTGAGGATGGCGGTGAGGCGGGCGTTGTCCCACGGCTTCTGAATGAAATCGCGCGCGCCGCGCCGCATCGCCTCCACTGCCAGTTCCACGCTGCCCCACGCCGTCATCACAATGACGGGCAGGGTGCTGTCCAACAGTTGAATGCGCGCGAGCAGTTCGAGCCCTTCCTGCCCGCTGGTGGTGTCGCGGGTGTAATTGAGGTCGATCAGGACCGCGTCGAAATCCCGCGTCTCCAGTTCGTGAACCACTGCCGCGGGGGAATTGACGCTGACCGCCTGATAGCCTTCGCCCTTGATGAGGAAGCGGAGGGCTTCCAGGACATCGGGTTGGTCATCGGCGAGCAGAATGCACGGGGTGCGCGAATCGGGTGGTTTCATGGTGTTTCCAGGGCCGTCGCCAGCTCTGGGAGCAACTCCATACCCAGAGGCTATCTGGTTGCTCCACAAGCGGTTAGTACCACAATACCACCGCGGCAACTGTTCGGAAATGGGACGCCGGAGGCGATTCCGGGAAGCCCCGCCGTCACTGGTGCGCTGGCTGGCTCGCCAACTGGATCATGCATTCCAGCGTCCGTGCGCGCTGCACATCGGTCAGGGTCAGGTAGCGGTGATGGCCGGCCGCGTCCGCCTGAAAAGTGGTGCGCCCAGCCTCGTCCGACGCGATTTTGCCGCGCGGCGAGAAGCCGAAGTAACCTGCTTCGGGACGCACGGCGTAGAGTGCGGCGGTGAGGTCCCAGGTCTGACGGTCATAGGGCATCTTCATATAGTTGCGGTACGCCTCGGCGACGGGGTGATCGGCGGTCCAGGCGAAATCGTGCTGGATACTGGTGGCGGGGAAGCGCAGGGAGTCGCCGATTTCCCAACCGCTCACAACGATGTCACCGGGCCACCGGGCGAAGAGTTTGCGCGCGCTCGCGATATCCTTCTGCACGTTGAATTCGGGCTTGGGCTGAACGAAGTTCCCCGCCATCACGCTCAGCAGTTTCACTTTGCGGCGAACCAGTTCCACATCCGCGGGATCATCGAG
>CAIRBY010000482.1 GCA_903876865.1 uncultured Acidobacteriia bacterium | reverse complement strand
CTCGCTCTTCCAACTGCTCTGCACCGCACGCACCGCGATCGGCCGCCGCGGTCTAGCCCGTTACCTGCTCGAGCTTCCCGAGTGGGATGAACTGCAACTCCGCCAGGATGCCGTTCGCGAACTCCAACCGCTTATCACCTTGCGCGAACGCATCGCGCTTCTCGGCGGACTGGAAGCCCTCGAATCCAAGTGGGAGCCCTTTGAAGAGTGGCTCGCTCTGCCGCCGGTGGCCTTCGGCAGGCCTTTCCGCGCGCTCGCACTCCTCACATCCACCCTGATCCTGCTGGCCGCGGTCGCCGGGCTCACCTCGCTCGTCCCGTGGCTCACCGTGGCAAGGTTCGTCGCTCCTCTGATCGCCTTCCACGCCGCCATGGGCCTGCTGCTGCGTAGCCAGGTCGCGCGCATGATCGCCCGCTTCCGCCCCATGAACGGCGAAACCCAGGTCTTGCGCGAAGGTCTGCAAATCCTCGAGGAGAGCCACTTTCAATCGCACAAACTCTGCGAACTCGCGCAGGGCGTGCGCGGCAGTGCGCTCTCCGTGCGCCGCCTCGAACTGCTGCTCATCGCACTCAATGAACGCACCAAGGACTGGTTCTACGGCCCCTCGCTCGTCCTTCTCGGCGCCACCCAACTCTGCATGGCCATCGAGTCCTGGCGCCTGACCCATCGCGAGGCGCTTGCCGGGTGGCTCGCCGCGTGGTCCGAGTTCGAAGCGCTCAACGCGCTCGCCAACTACGCCTGGGAAAACCCCGGCAACACCTTCCCTGAATTCGTTGACGCCACCTGCTTCGAAGGGGAGGCCATCGGACATCCGCTGCTCCCTGCCGCGTCGTGCATCGCCAATGACGTCCGCCTTCACCAGGACGCGCGGTTTTACATCGTCGGCGGCTCCAACATGTCCGGCAAGAGCACCCTGCTCCGCGCCATCGGACTCAATGCCGTGCTAGCCTACGCCGGAGCCCCCGTCCGCGCACACGCCCTCCGCCTGTCCCGCCTCTCCCTCTGCGCCTCGCTCTCCGTGCTCGATTCGCTCCTCAATGGAAAGTCGAAGTTCATGGCCGAAGTCGATCGCCTCCGCCTGACACTCGAAACCGCCCGCTCCGGCAAACCCGTTCTCTTTCTGATCGATGAGATCCTCAGCGGCACCAATTCCCGCGACCGCCGCGCCGCCTCCGAAGCTGTGGTCCGCACCCTCATTGCTCACGGCGCCATTGGGGCTCTCTCCACCCATGATCTCGCCCTCACGGAGATCGCGACGCCCGAACTGCGAGGCGTCAACGTCCATACCGGCTCCCGCGATGGCACGGACCCGCTCGATTTCGATTACCGCCTCAAGCCCGGCATCACCACCGAAACCAACGCACTCGCCATCGCCCGCCTCGCCGGAGTGCCAATCTAGCGAACCGGCCTAACATGCAAAACCGGATGGCCCTCACAGAAGGCCATCCGGCATTGATCCAAAGCGTGAGATTCCCAGCGGCGAAGCGGGGCAGGCACCTGCCCCTCACCTTGCTTAGAACCCGAAGCGCAACTGCACGTCAATCTTGCGATTGAAACTCGCGCCGGCGCCGCCGCCCATGGTGGCGAAGCCACCGGCGAGACCGCGGTACTGTCCGAAGAACGGCGAGGAGAGGTCGCCGCTCGGCGCCGCCCAATTCACGTGGTTGAGCACGTTGGAAGCGTTGAGGCTGAGCGTGATCGTGTAGCGGCGACTCGGCGCCTGCTGCGCTCCGCCCTGCCCCATCATGCCGGGAGGAGGCGTGGTCATCATCGCGCCCGGGGGCGGTCCGCCGCCACCGCGCATTCCGCCGCCACCGCCCATTCCACCACCACCACCGCCCATCATCATCCCGCCCATGCCGCCAGCGGAAGCTTCACCCTTGCCGCCGATGGTCCACGTGCGGTTGAGGCGCAGCGACATATTGAACGCCCCCGGACCGCGCGCCGAATTGCGGCTGATGCTGGTGCCTGCCGCCGGGTTCAGATTGAAACAGCCAAACACCGGCGAGAAGTAGAGCGCGCTGCCGGTGCACTGCGAAGCTGCGATCGGCACCAGTGACGGGCGCTCCGCGGTGACGCTATCGCCATTCGTGTCGCGACCGGTGGTGATGTTGTAGGGCGCGCCCGACGATGCCGTGATGAAGGG
>CAIRBY010000481.1 GCA_903876865.1 uncultured Acidobacteriia bacterium | reverse complement strand
CATTCCCGCGTCGAGGTCCAGCTCCTGACGGCGCGCTTCCTCGCGCAGACTCTGTGCCTCGTCAGCAGTTGTAGTGGCGACGATTCGCTGCCAGAGTTGCGGCGCCGCGCCTTTGCCATGCCGGACCTCCAGCGCCTTGAAGGCAGCGAGAGCTTGAGCGGGCGCCTTGCGCGCAAGCATCGCATCGATCGCAGCGACCTCGCGCTTCAGTGCGGCCTCCCGTTCCGACTGCTCCGCTTCCGACTGCCGCAAAGCCGACAGGGCAGCTTGTAACGGCTTCCACTGCGCGCGCTCCGGGTAGCGGCGCTCTGCCTCTCCCAGCACGCGTTCCGCCTCGCGCGATTCGCCCTGGGCGACCAGGCTTTGCACTTTGGCGGCAAGATCGGCGACAACCGCGATCTGTGTGATCGCCGCGGCACACAAGGTCCGCAAGTCCTGTAGCGCCCCCTCCCCTGGATACCGGCACAGGATGGCATCCGCTTGCTGAAGAGCGGCCTCGTCATGCGGTGCGGCCAAGAGCCCGCGGATCGTCTCCGCGGCGGCGGCCACCTCGAGCGATGTTTGTTCCCGGGAAACGGCCTCGCGCGCCTCGTGCCAGAGCAACTGCAGGGCGCCGATGCCGGGAAACCCGGGCGCCCCGTCGTCGAGGAGGGCGAGTGCCTCCGCGTGATTTCCGGAATTGAGCAGTTCCCGCGCCTGTATCTGCAACTTGCCCACCGCGGCTTCCTGCTTCGTATAGGCACTGAGCAGAGCCTTTGCGGGCGGCTTGGTTTTCGTATGGTGCAGATAGGGTGCCACCAGTTGGCGCGCCTGCTCCCAGTCCCCTTGAGCGGCGCACTGCTCCGCCTCATCGCGGCAACCCTGAAACCCGGTTTCCAGTTCCTGCGCGCGGCGCTCCTTCTCTGCCTGGCGCAGCAACTTCGCAGCCTCGACTTGTAGGCGCTTCGCCTCTGCCAGTGCCTCGCGTACGCGCCGCGCGGCCTCCGGCAGGATGCCTTTGCCGTACTCTTTTTCCAGCGCGGTAAGAGCAAGCGCGGCATCGGCGGCTTCGCCTTTCGCGAGCAACGCATCGATCTGTGCAGTGGCCCGCTTCAGGCCTGCTTCGCGGGAGTGGGTCTCCCACTCCGCCTGCCGGGCCGCATCCACAGCCGCGCGTTGCGCTTCCAGGCCCTTCCGGCCAGGGTAGCGCCGCAACGCCTCCACCAGGACCCGGTCCGACTCCGCACCTTCGCCCGCCGCGACCAGTCGCTGCAACTTCTCAACCACGGAGCCAATCGCGGTCTGCTCTTCCATGGCGGCCACCACCAGAGCCCGCAATCCCTTGAGCGACTTCTCGCGGGGATACTCGCGAAGCAGTGCCTCGGCTTCGCGCAGGGCTTCATCGCAGCGATCCGCCGCAATCCACGCGCGGATAGCGGATTCGGCCGCAACCAGGCGCTCCGCCTTGTGCCGCGCCGCCCCCTCACGCACTTCGGCGAGCGTGCCAACAAAACCAGCGACATTGGAAAACTCCAGCGCGGAGCGTTCCAGCAGGGCCAGGGCATCGCCGTAGCGCCCGTCGGCAATCATCGTGCGCGCCTGATCTTCCAATTCCCCTGCGCGGGCGGAGTGCTGCGCTTCCTGCTTCACCAGATCGTCCAGCACCGCCCGGGCGAAGGGTTGGGTCTTGGGGTGCTCCAGAAAGGGAGCGATCAACTGCCGCGCCTGCTCCCACTCCCGGCGCTGGCAGAGCCGCACCAGGTCGGCGACAGATTGGCGGAAGGCCACTTCGATGGCATGTTCCGCGCGTCCCTCTTCCAGACGCCGCCTTCGCTCTTCGAACGCGGGCTCACCGGCATGGTCGCGGAGCGCGGCGCGGATCAGATTTTCGGCATCGTCGAAGGCCTTCTCGCCTAACATCGCATCGATGCGCGAAACCCTGCGTTCAATCTCATTGGCGCGCCGGTCGGATTCGCGGCTCTGGCGCGCCTCGCCGAGCAGTGCGCGGAAGCGGGACTCGTCGGGAAACTGTTCGGTATCGCGGACCGCGGCGGAGATCGCACCGTCCCAATCGTGCTTCTCGATCAGGGCTTCGACCCGGGCAATGGCGGCTTCGATGGCGGCGAGGCGCTGCCGCCGGGTTGCCTCCAACGAATCCAACTGGTTACGGAGCCCCTGGTGTTCGCCGCATTGCAGCAGGGCGGCGGTGAGCACACCGATCGCGGTGTCCAGCGACTGGCGGTCCGCCAGCCACTGCGCCTGGTCGGCGGCGTTGCGAATGGCCGCTTCGAGGGCCGTGCGGCGGCGGGCCTCCGCCAGAGTCTCCCGCCAGGTACCGAATCCCGGGTGGCACGGAAACTCCTGTTCGGCGGCATGCAACTCCGCATCCGCCTCGTCGAGCAGACCGGCCTCAATCCACTCGCCGATCTGGCGCTCCAGTTCGGCAAGGCGCGCCTGGCGGCGGGCCTCCTCCGCGCGCGCAGTGGCGGCGGCCAGCCGCGGTTGGAGTTCCGCAGCGGTCTCCGGGAAATCCGCCAGTGTGCCCGCATACGCCTGCGCGGCGGAATCCCACCGGGCTTCGGCCTCCAGGAATTCGCCGCTTCGCAGTGCCTGCCGCAGCGCGTCCCGGGCCTCCACCTGACGACGGCTGGAGCGGGCGCGGCGCTCCAGTTCCAGCAACTCAGGATCGTTGGGCCATTCGGCCAGAGCACTGGCCAGCGCATCGAGCGCCGGCTGAAAGTGTTCGTCCCGGGCGGCGGCCTCCACCAACCCGCAACTGTGCTGCACGGCGGTTTGGCGCTGGCGCTCGCGCCACTCCCGTTCCAATTCCGAGAGGGCTTCCTGCAATTCCGGAGTGCCCGGCAACTCGCGCAGCGTCTGCCGCAGGGTCTCGATCGCGGCCTCAAAGCGCTCCTCGCCGCGAAGCGCCGATGCCCGTTGCAAGGCGGTCTTCACCTTTTCGGCCGCGAGATACGTATCGCGGTCGAAGACGGTCTGGCTGAGCGCGGCGCTGAGGCTCTCGTCCTGGGGGTATTGAGACACCGCGTCCAGGAGCAGGCGGACCGCCTCCGGGTAATCGCGGGTGGAGGAAAAATGCGTGGCTTCGGCCAGGATCCGCACCAGGGTCTCTTCCCGCCGCTTTTTCGCCAGCGCGGTTTGAGCCTCCTGCATCAGACCGGTGAGTTCGCGCTCCCCGGGAAATTCACGCGTGGCGGTGTAGAGCCCCAGCACGGCCTCTTCCCATTGCCCGAGTTGCATTCTGTCGCGGGCTTCGGCGGCGGCACGCGCCACCATGGCCTGGTGCGCGCTGAGTTCCGCGGCAACGTTCGCGCGCAGTTCCTCGATGCGGGTATCGCGACCCTCCCGCTCCGAAGTGCGGTCGAGCGCGTCCAGCGCATCCTGCCATTTGCGCGCCGCCTTCAATTGGGCTGCAGCCGAGACCGCACTGCCAATGGAAGCATCGCG
This sequence comes from uncultured Acidobacteriia bacterium, assembly GCA_903876865.1. GTDB lineage: Bacteria > Acidobacteriota > Terriglobia > Bryobacterales > Bryobacteraceae > Solibacter. The sequence continues at coordinate 18,892 of CAIRBY010000481.1, read as the reverse complement.
TCGCGCCGCCTCCAGGCCGGCATCGACACGACGCAACTCCTGGACCAGCGCCGGATCTTCACCGAACTGATTCAGCGCCTTCGCCAACCGCTCCCGCGCAGCGCGCAGAGAGAGCGTAAGTTCCAAGTCGCGGGCCTCCGTCAGCGCGACTGCGACAGCCAGGCGCCGCAGTTCCGCCTGCCAGCGCACGGTGAGCACTTCGCGGTGTGCCTCGAGGCGGCTCTCCGCGGGGAATCGGCCCAGCCCGGCATCCACGGTGGCGAGCGCGGCTTGCCAGTTGCCGGCATCCGCCTCGGCGTTGGCTGCGCCGATGCATCGCAGGATCGCGGCCTGCCGCTCGGCCTCCCGCCGCGCCTGCAGAATTCTCGCCAGCAGGTTATTCAGTTCGCTCTGGTTTTCCTGGGCTTCGAGCAGTTCCAGCACGTAATCCGCCGCCTGTTGAAACTGTCCGGCGGCGATCAACTCCTCGACCCTGCCCTGCACCTGCACCATCTGCCCGGCCTTGATGTTGGACAGATCGACCCGGCGGCGGCACTCGCGCTGCAGTTCCGTCAATGCGGCCGCACGGGGGTACATGGCGAGCGCGTTCTCCACCGCTTTGAACGCCTCTTCCGCCAGGCCGCGGCGCAGCAGATCGCGGGCGAATTCGGCCTGTTGCGTCACCGCCTGATCGTATTGCTGGCGCTGGCGCTGCAGGCGGCCGCGCAGGTCGATCAGGTCCTGTTCCCCGGGGTGGCTGCGCATACCCGCATCCAGCAGGTAGCCGGCATCGTCGAAGAGGTGCTGTTCCAGCAGATCTTCCACGCGGTGGCAGGTAGAGGAGATATCCGTGCGGCGCCGTTCGCCGGTGAAGGTCGGGGGAGGCGTCTTCTCCCGCGAGTCTCCGCCGAGCCTGAGAATGCGCCAGATTCCGCTGCCCGAAAGCGTGGACGCCTGAGCGGAATCCAGACTGTGCTGCAGCGTGTCGGCCATGTCGCCGGCGGAGGCGAAGCGCCTGCCGGGCTTGGGGTCCATCGCACGCAATACGATATCTTCGATGGCTCCCGGCACGTCCCTGGCCAGCGAACGGACCCTTGGGCGACTGGCCTGGATGTGCATCTTCAGCAGTTCGTACTCGCTACGGCTTTCGAACGGCAGCCGGCCGGTCAGCATTTCGAAGAGCACGATGCCCATCGAATAGACATCGGAGAGGGGCGAGACTTCCTTCGCCTGCGCGGCTTCGGGGGAGATGTACTCGTAAGTTCCGATGATCATGCCCTCGCGCGTATCGCGGCCTCCGCCGCGCACACGGGCGATGCCGAAATCGGTGACCTTGACCTGCTCGGCGCGATTGCTGATCAGGTTGGCGGGCTTGATATCGCGATGGATGATGTTCTGCCGGTGCGCATGGTCCAAGCCGCGCAGGGCCTGGATCGCGTAAACCACGGCAACCTCGTGAGGCAGGCGCACCTTTTCCCGCAGGGTCTTCGCCAGGGTGGGGCCGTTGATGAACTCCATTGCCAGGAAGTATTCCGAGCCGGCCTGAAAGAACTCCCAGATCTGGGCGATATTGGGATGGTTGAGCCGCGCCTGCGCCTGCGCTTCTCCGCGGAAACGCTCCATCACTCCGGGGTTCTTGGCCACCTCCGGCCGCACACACTTCAGCGCCACTTCGCGGTGCAGTTCGGTATCGACCGCGTAGTAGACGGTGCCCATGGCGCCCTCGCCAAGGGGTGGTTGGTGAACCTCGTAGTTTTTGACGATCCGGCTCATTCCGATGAAAGAGAGAGTTCGCGCGTCTCCCGGGAATCCGTCACCGGCTGAGCCTGGGGAACGAAGACGTGGACTAACGCCGCGGTGATATTATCGTGCCCGCCATAGCGCTTGGCGGCTTGAATCAGGCTGGGCACCGCCACATGGGTCGGCAGGTTGGTGATGATCTCCAGCATCTCCGTGTCGCTCACCAGATCGTGCAGCCCGTCCGAGCAGACCAGCAGGCGGTCTCCATCGCGCAGAAGCATGGGCTTTTCCCAGAACGACGCGGTGATTTCGGGGCGGCCGCCCATGGAGAGCGAGAGCACGTTGCGCTCCTCGTGAAAGCGGGCCTGTTCGCGGGTCAGGATGCCTTTGCGCACCATCTCGCCGACCACGGTGTGGTCTTCGGTGAGCTGGTAGATACCGCCTTCGCGGAGCATATAGAGGCGGCTGTCACCCACGTAGGCGACATAGAGTTCGGGGGGCAGGATCGCGATGGCCACGCAGGTGGTCCCCATGCCGCGCAGTTCCGGATCGGCCTGGGCGGTGCGGTGGATTTCGCGACTGGCGGCTTCCAGGGCTTCCTTCAACGCAAGGGGGACAGTCTGGGAGGAGCGGTAATAGAGATCGGGAATCAGGCGGACCGCCATTTCGGAAGCCACCTCACCGGCGGATGCGCCGCCCATGCCATCGGCAACCACCACGAGCGTGCCTTTGGCCGCTGCAACCGCGGGATCGCTGGGCCTCTTATAGACGCCGCGATCTTCGTTGTTGGCACGCACGCTGCCCTGGTCGGTCTGGAGGCAGATGTCCAGATCGAGAACCCCTCCGGCAACCGGTTCCACTTCAGTGGCGAGGGCGTGCTCGCCGGTGGGTAGTGCGGGAACTGCGGACTCGTCCTGTGGCATCTCTTTCCCTTGGGGCTGCATGAACCTGGTAAGTCTGTCCCAGAATGACATTCGGTGACTAGTCCTTCTTCCCGGAATCGGAGCGGCTTTCCAGCCTCTCCAGGCCAAAAGTATACTCGCCTTTGTTGTTGATCTGCACTTCGATCCTGTGCGGCTGGTAGCCTTCCCGGCGCAGCCATAACTCGTAGTTCTTACCGAACGGACCGGTCAGGGAAAAGGGGGTGGAGCCGAGCACTTGCCCTTCTTTGGTGGTGACTTCGGCCGGACCGTCGTACGTGGCCACCCGCACCGTCTTCTGTTCCGCGGAACTGTAATCCGGACTGGGAGGCGTCGGGGACGGAGCGGACGACGCGGCGCGCGGAGCGGGAATCGCGGACGGCGGCAACGGCTCCGGCGCGGAGGGCTTCGGGCGGGTCGGAGTTGGAGCGCCCGACACCGGCGTGGAAGGCGTGGAAGGGAGCGCGGCGACAGGGGATTTTCCGGGTGCGCTGGAGGGCGGAACGGCGCCGGGAGTCGAGGAACTGAAGGCATAGATCAACAGCCCGATCACCAGCAGCGCCAGTGCGCCCGCTACAACGGCGGGATTCGTCCAGGGCTTACTCTGCCACCCGCCACCGGTCAATTGGCGCCGCGCCTGCTGCACTTCTCGCAGCATCACGCCGCTCGAGGCATACCGCTCTTCCGGCTTGAGGCGCAGACAGTTGGAGATGATCTTGACGATGGCCTTCGGTACTCCTGGCTTGCGCCTGGCAACCGGGAAATAACGCAGCGCCATCACGTCTTCGCGCACGCCTGTGGGGTCGCTGTTGGGGAAGGGCGCAGCGCCGGCGACCATCTCATAGAGCAGGATGCCGAGCGACCATACGTCGCTGCGCGCATCGCCGCGCGAGCCCAGGTGCTGTTCGGGGGCCATCTTGCCGGGTGTGCCGATGGAACAGCCCGCCTTGGTGAAGGAAGGTGTATTGCGGGAAACGGAGATGCCGAAATCCAGCAGTTTGACTTGTCCCTGGGGGTTGATGCGGATGTTCTCGGATTTGATGTCGCGGTGAATGGTGCCCTTGGAGTGCATATAAGAGACCGCATCGCAGATATCCGCCAGGATCGCCAGCGCCTGGGCGGGAGGCAGGGCGCCGGCATCGCGAATCCACTCATCCAGCGTCCGCCCCTCCACGAACTCCATCACGATGCAGGGGCAGCCTTGAAACTCGAAATACTCGTACAACTCCGCGACGTTGGGGTGGTGGAGGTTGTACTGAATTACCGCCTCATTACGAAAACGTGCCAGCGCGGCGCTGGAATCTCCCGTATTGGTGAGAACCTTGACCGCGACTGGCACTCTGGTCTGCAGATTCGTCGCTCGATACACCTCCCCCATCCCACCGGCGCCGACACGCTTTTCGACCCGGTACTTATTGCCGACAACGGCGTTCAAGGGGAGGCCTGACATCGTGGGACCTAACGCATCACTGGTTTGTTATCCATCAACTCGCGGCCGAACTTCACCGGCACCGCGAAGGTGGCGCTGGCTCCGCCGCGGGAGGCGCCGGCGTAGAAGATGGCGATCACTTTGCCCTGGGCATCGAAGACCGGTCCGCCGCTGTTACCGGCTCCGGTGGTGTTGATCCCCAGTTCCAGGATCTCGCCGCTGCTGATGTAGCCATCGACTCCCTTGACCTGACTGCCGGAGGAGATGACTTTCATGACCGGCCCCGTGGTCAGGCTGGGATCGGCGATGGCGGAGAGGTGAGCGCGATTGGTGAACATATCGCGGGAGACCTCCACGCCGAAGACGTCCGGCGAAATTGCCGGATAGCCCATGACTACGACGGTCTGGCCTTGCTGCACCGTGTTCGTATCGCCATCCGCCATCACTACGGCGTCCTTGGCGATGGGCACGTCTACTTTGCCCAGGGCCACATCGTGCTTTTCGGAAAGTGTGACGCTCTTGGCGCTGTACCGCTGCGTGGTCTTGGCGAAAGTCACGTTGAAGATCGCTTCACCTTGCACGCTGGTGCGCAGGGGGTTGTACTTCAGCCGGTCGCTGTAGGTGCTCTTGGTACTGACTCCGGCGCCGGAATTCATCACGCTCTCAATCTTATCAACCACCATCTTGGAGCCTTCCGAGGGAACCCACTGGGTGGGAAATTCGGAGGCCTTGAGGCAGCCCACGATGCTATTGTTCTTCACTTTGATGCCGACGGACTTCTTAGTGAAGTCGGAGACGTTCCAGGTGGCGCGCCAGGGGGCCAGAACGTGGCGGTTGGTGAGGAAGAAGCCGTCACCGGTGACCAGGAAACCGCTCCCGGAGTGACTGCCGACGATCGGGGTGTTGTTGCCCTCGTTGGGGAGGGTCGAGAGCACCGGGCTCAGGGTGCCGCCGTCATCGATGAACATGGGGAGATACTCGGTCTTGGAAACGTCGGGGCACGCGCCCAGATCGTTGCGGTGGTGATAGAGATAGATCTGCGAACCTGTCCCGGTATCGGTGATCTTCCAGGCGGCCTCGATCAGGACCACGGACTTGTTGTACTTGGCGCCGATGGCTTCGGGCGTCATTGGCGTGGTGGCGGTTGCTGGTACTCCACCGGGGCTCGGGATTACAACCGGCGTCTTGCCCGCTTTAAGGTCTTCCAGCGTCTTGTTGAGATCCGCAATTACCTTCATTTTGGATTCCGTCGTTTTCTGCGCTGCCGCTGCCTTGTCTTGCGCTGCCGCGATCTCCTTCGCATTCGCCGCTGTTTTGCGGCTGAGCAGAATCTGAAGCTCGGCGTTGGCTTTCCTCTGCTCTTCCTGTGCGATCTTCAAGTCTGTCGCGTTCGAGTCGAGCTTTCTCTGTGTATCTTCCTGCTGCTGCCGGGCTGCCTCGGCCTGCAGGTCCTGCTGATGCTTGTTGACCGCGAAATAGGCGGCGCCGGCGACCAGAACGACGAGGATACCGATGACGGCGATCCACATGTTCTTGCGGGACTCGCCCTTCATCTGCGTGGCGACATCGCCGACCAGGCGCTCTACCGTGGCGCGGCCGACCGGGCGCGGGGCGTCGCCGCCCATGCGCGTATCCACCATACCGGGAGGCACTGCGCTGCCACCCATCCCCGAACCCATACCCGATCCCATGCCCGAACCCACTGGGGCTTCGCGGGTCGGCGGCGCGGGCGCGGACTCGGCCAGACGCGTCGGTGGGACGGCGGGGGGCGGGGAAACTTCGAAGCTGAACTCGGGACCCGACGGTCCAAGCTGGACGCGGTCGCCATGCTGCAGCCGGGAGGCGCCATAGACACGATGGCGATTGATAAAGGTGCCGTTGCGGCTGTCCAGATCTGTAATCAGGAATCCATTGGGGTCCGCCGGATCACGGACGATGCGGGCGTGATTGCGGCTGACCAGGTCTTCGCGATCCGCGTCGAACCGGATTTGAGCGTTAGCCTCTCTTCCGATGAGAACCTCGCGGAAACCCTGCAGGGGAACTTCCTCCACCTGATTGGCTTTCGTCCCGCTCAGGTGACGAATGACGATACTCGGCATGTAGCCTCCTTTTAGTCAGGTGGAACTCACCGGCTCACCTGCCACGTTCTGATACGCGCAGTGACGCGGCGAACCTGCGCAACTTTTTTGAAGATTTTTTTATTTTCTTTTTTTGCGCAACTCTCCGGCGGAATGCGCTTATCGGAGTATGAAGCCTGAACGGGCTGGAGCGGCAGCGGTTGGAAACGCGCCGCGGGTAGCCGGCTCAGGCGGAAGTTTGGATAAAGATGTCACAAGTCAGCTCGGACAATGATAGTCTTCTCAATGTCCGGCAGGAATTCTTTGCAGGAGGAATCACAATGTGCCGATCAATTAGTTTCCGCGGGTGGCTCAGCGCCGGCCTCTTTAGTGTGGTGGCGGTCTCCGCATTATCTACTCAACCTTTAAAGGCGGGGTCGCATTCCGCGCAACCCGGCAGCCCCTCCCCGATTCTGCTGGCCTACGCGGCAACGCCGCAACCGCCGAAGACGACACCTGCTCCGGCGCCAAGACCAGCCCCTGCTCCGGCACCCGCACCGCGCCCCTCAGCGCCCCCGGCGGCAGCACCCGCCCGCCCCGCGCCTGCGCCAACTCCGGCGCCGGCCCCACGGCCGTCGGCTCCGCCTGTATCCGCACCTGCTCCGCGCCCGGCTCCGGCTCCGGCACCTCGACCGTCCGCTCCCCCCGCGTCGGTGAACCCCGCGCCGCGCCCGTCCAATCCGCCGGTTTCCTCGCCGCGGCCATCCAATCCGACAGTAACCTCGCCGCGTCCCTCTACCGGTAGTGGAAGCGGTATGGGCTCCGGGAATCCACGTCCCGGCACTTCCTCGGGTAGCGGATCGGGCAATCCACGTCCCGGCACTTCCTCGGGTAGCGGATCGGGCAATCCGCGTCCCGGTACTTCCCCAGGCACCGGCGCGGGCAATCCGCGTCCCGGCACCTCCCCAGGCACCGCCGCGGGCAATCCGCGTCCGGGCACCTCCCCAGGCACCGCCGCGGGCAATCCGCGTCCCGGCACCTCCCCAGGCACCGGCGCGGGCAATCCGCGTCCCGGCACCTCCCCAGGCACCGGCGCGGGCAATCCGCGTCCCGGCACCTCCCCAGGCACCGGCGCGGGTAATCCGCGTCCCGGCGGCGGAATCAATGCAGGCCCAGGTGGCACTAGCCGGACCGGCCGCGGTGGAACTTCGGCGGGACCTGCAGTGCCCACACGTAGCGGCGGCAACATCACGCACAGCCCGGGCGGACGCAGCACCTACACGGCGCCGGGCGGCAGGACCACCGCGCAGATCCACAATGGGCGCCCGACCATGGTGAAGAACGCGACGACCACTATCCACCGGCCGGCCGGCGGAACACGCGTGGTGGTGGCCCAACGCGGCAACCGCACGGTGGTGGTCCGCGGAGCGGGTCGCGGCTATGTGGAACATAGCATTCGCGTCAGAGGGCAGAGCTTCGCGGTTCGGACACACTACGTACGCGGGGTGGCCTACGCAAGTGCCTACCGCCACATCGGTTTCGGCGGAATGTCCTACGGCTTCTACGCGCCGATGCGGTACTACCCGGTCGGTTTCTACGGCTGGGCGCTCGACCCCTGGGCCAGTCCGCTCGACTATCCGTGGGGCTGGCGCAACGCGGCCTGGTACGGATATTACGGTTCCTATTTCCAACCGTTCCCGGTCTACGGCCGGCCGTCCCTGTGGCTCACCGACTACCTGATCGCCAACACCTTGCAGGCCGCGTTCCAGGCTCGGGACGAGGCACGGGCTGCCGCCCAGCAGGCAAGGGACATGGCGGATAACTACGGCGATGCACTGCCGGCGTCTGAACCAATGTCCGACGAAGTGAAAGAGATGATCGCGCAAGAGGTTGACCGCCAGTTGGCCGAAGCACGGATTGAGGCGCAGCAGCCGCAGCGCGTCAGTGATGCGCCGCCGCCCGCCTTCACCGATGGTGGCTCCCACCTGTTCCTGGCCAACGATAGCGTCGAGGTGGAGAACGCCTCGACCGGCGAAACCTGTGTCATCGGCGAAGGCGACGCCATTCAGCTCAACGGCCTTGTGCCGTCGGATGGAGGCCCCGCCACCGTGATGGTTCGCGCCAGCAAGGGCTCCAATTGCCCCGTGAACACCAGCATTCTGGTTCCGGTTTCCGAACTGGTGGAAATGCACAACAGCATGCGCGAGACGATCGAACAGGGCCTGGCAACGCTGCACAACAACCAGGACTCCAACCTGCCGCGCCTGCCCAACTACGCGCAGGGCGCACCGGTAGCGACGACCTTCTCTTCCGCCATCCAGAAGGAAACGGATCAGAACGTGGGGCAACTGCTGCAGGAAGAGGCCCGGCAGGCGGACCAGATGGAAGCCAGTGTGATGGCGGACTATGGCTCGGCGGATCCCGGCATCGTAAGCCGTCCGTACCCGGAACAGCCGCAGGCGCCCGCGGTCGATACCCGTGAAGCCGGCCTGATGGCTTCGATTCAGAACGGCCAGACAGAGGCTCAGGTGATCGCGATTCTGGGCCAGCCGCTGAACTCCTCGTTCCAGGGCGGACTCAAGAAGCTGTACCAATACCGCTCCGGAAGTATCACGTTCGTGGACGGAGAAGTGAACTCGGTGGAGGTCTCGTCCGGCTTTGTCACGCCGGCGCCCCGGAGCTTCGATGGAGGTTCGCCCCAGTCAGGTTCGCCCCAGTCCGCGCCGGGGGGCGGCGGGATGAACAACATCCCATCCCAGCCGGCAAGCGGCTCCCGAGGCGGCGTCACCATCGGCATGACCGAAAGCCAGGTCATCGCCACGATGGGGCAGCCCCTCGGCACGTCCTTCCTCGGAGGTCTGAAGAAAGTGTACGAGTATCGCGGAACGAAAGTCATCTTCACGGACGGCATCGTCAGCGAAGTGCAGTAAGCGTCAAAACCCGGAGGGGCAGCGGATGGTTCGCCATCCGCTGCCCCTCTTTTCGCAAAGCCTCGGCCGGTATCCCGCGGATAGCAACTTCCCCCCTTCTTTTCCTCAAGTTAGATAACACTATCTAATGCCGCAGGGCGACCTTTTCAATTAATAACTTTAGGGTACGTTTTGACACAGACATGATACGATATCTCGTCATGGCTGAGCCGGCAGAGCAGTCTGAATCTGCGTCGTCCCAGGAAGTTGCGCCGTTGCAGTCCGACGAGTTGATCGCCGAACTGTATATGGAATTGCGGCGGCTGGCTGGCCGTTTGATGAGCCGCGAGCGTGGAGCCACTCTCCAGCCTACCGCTCTGATCCACGAAGTCTATCTCAAGTTATGCCAGCAGGATTCGGCGGTGTGGGCGGACAAGAACCACTTCATGGCCGTGGCCTGCCAATCCATGCGGCGCATCCTGGTGGATCACGCCCGCCGGCGCGGCGCGCTCAAGCGGGGCCAGGCGATGCCCACGCTGACGCTGGATTCGATCCCCGAACCCGGCTTCCGGGCACAGAACGTGGAGAACATCGTAGCGGTTGACGAGTTGCTCAATAAACTGACCACCTGGGACGCCCGTCTGGGCAAGTTGGTGGAACTGCGTTATTTCGGCGGCCTCACCACGGAAGAAGCGGCAACCGTGATGGGCATTTCCTACGATCAGGCGCGGCGCGATTGGACGGTGGCGCGGGCCTGGTTCCGCACCGAAATGCGACTCTCGAAATGAAGCCGCAGGATTGGGAGCGGTGCAAGCAGATCTTCTGCGACGCGCTGGAACTCGGTCTGGAAGAACGCATCCTGTTGGTGGAGCGCGAATGCTCGGGAGAACCCGAACTGCGCCTTCAGGTTCTGGAGATGCTGGGTTCGGCCACTGACGACTCCTCGCTCCTGGATATCAACGCGGCCGAACAGGTGGTGGGAAGTCCGCGCCTGGCCCAGCCGTTGATCCCCGGCGACATCCTCGGACGCTACCGCGTGCTGCGCCCGATCGGGCAGGGCGGGACCAGCCTGGTGTACCTGGCGGAACACGTGGGCCTACACAGTCCCCGGCGATTTGCGATCAAGGTAATCGCTTCCGCGTTTCTCGGCGGACAGTTCGACCGCTTCGACCGCGAATGTGAAATTCTCGCGGGCCTCGAACATCCCAACATTGCCCGCATTATCGATCAGGGGGTAACCGAAACGGGCTGGCCGTATCTGGTGATGGATTTCATCGATGGCCTGCCGATCCAGGAATACTGCGCGGCGAAGAAACTGGCCCCGCCGGAGATCGTGCGCCTGCTGCTGGATTGCTGCGGCGCCGTATCGTACGTGCACAGCAAGCTGGTGGTGCATTGCGACCTCAAGCCCACGAACATCCTGGTGGATGCCGGCGGTTCGCCGTTGATTCTGGATTTCGGCATCTCGCGCCTAATCGAGCCGGACCGCAAGACGCGAGCCGGCGGCACCACACGCGGCATCCGTCCGCTCAGCCCCAATTACGCCAGCCCCGAACAACTGGTCGGCGCGCCCCTCACCGCTTCCACCGACATCTACTCTCTGGGAGTGGTGTTCTACGAATCTCTAGCTGGGACGCTTCCGTTCGAGCATGCCGAGTATCCCTGGCCGCAGCTCAGCCGGAACATCGCCGAGCGCGAAGTGCCACCGCCGAGCAAGGCGAGGCTGAAGCGTGGGGCGGGACGGGAAAAACTGGCATTCGCGCGCCAACTGCAAGGGGATCTGGATAGCATCGTACTCAAAACACTGGCCGCCGATCCGCGCGACCGCTATGCCTCAATCGACGAGTTGAGCGCCGATTTGAATCGCTATCTGAACGGCGAAGTCGTGCAGGCGCGCCGCTCCACCTGGGGAGTGCGCGCGGGCAAACTCCTGCGCCGGCGCAGGCGGCAACTGGTGCAGGCGGCATGGGTTTGCGGAGGCATCGGCCTGGCTCTCGGCGCCTCCTCCTGGTTTGCCACGCGGCAGTCTCGCGATCGCGACCTGGCGCATGTGGAGGAGTTGAAAGCCATCATCACTCCGCTGATCCACATGCTGCCGGAGGAACTCCCGGTTTCCGTCCGTGCGCGCACCTCGCTGGCCGAGCATCTTTCCCAGAACATCGAAAGCGTGGCGCCGCGAATCTCGCAATACCCCGAGTTGCGGGCAGACCTGGCGGACGCGCTGCTGCGCAACGCCGAACTGTTGGGCGATCCGTATGGCGCCAGCCTCGGCCGGATCGAGGAGGCGCGAGTCTACTATCGCCGCGCTCTGGATCTGGTCCACAACACCGCGAACGCCGCCTCCGCGGCAATCCGGGCGCGGGCGTGCCTGGGAATGGGCGACACGTACAGCCATCCGAGCCTGGAGCGCGATCCGGTGGAGGCTGCCAACTGGTATCAGCGCGCGCTGCACGAAACCGCCGGGCTGCCGGAACTGCGCGCGAGCGCCGCCTTGGCCCAGAGCCGGATGGGAATGATCGACGAGTTGCTGGGAGACGCGGGCGGTGCGCAGTCGCGTTACGAACAGGCACTCCGCCTGCCCCCCGCGGAGGACACGGCCTTCACCCCCCTCACCGCCGCGATCAACCTGATTCATCACGCCGGAATGGAACCGCCCGCGGCGCGGCGCGGGACCTACGCGAAGGCGCTGGAAAAGCTCCAAGTCCCACTCCGGTACGACTTCACCAACATCCTGACCTGGCATACCGCGATCGAGGCGCACCTCGCTCTGGGCATGGCCGAGTTCAACGAGGCCCGGATGGCGGAGGCGGAGAAGGAGTTCTCCTCGGCGGGGGATCTGGCGGCCACCCTGCTTTCGCAGGATTCAGAGGACCTGCAGATGCGGCGGGAGTCCGCCATGGCGCTGCAGCGCCGCAGCCTGATCCCCTCGCGCGATGGCCGAAGGGTGAGCCCCAACTCGCTGCGCGATCAGGCGGTGGAGGCACTGAAGCTCACGATCCCAAATCGGCCAGACTCCAACCCGGACGCCCACGCCAACTCCTCCTGCGGCGAAGCCAGCGAACGGATCAGCGAGGGCACCTCAGTCACGCCGTTGATGGCGGGCGACCTGGTAATCGCCAACCGCGGGAGCCCGGATGCCTCTGGCAACCTGTTGGCGTTCTCACCGGGTTCGCTGGAAATGAGCGTGCTGGCCAAGCGCGGCTATCTCAATCAGATTGCCGATGTAGCCATTGCTTCGCGCACGGAACTTTACGTGGCGGACCGCAATTTTGCCGGCTCCGGGGCGATTGTCCGGCTTCGCCACGAAGCGGGACGCTGGCTCCAGAAACCGGTCTCCTGCGGCGGGCTGCTGCGCCATCCCGGCACTCTCGCTTACGCCGGCGGCCGACTCCTGCTGGCTGATGATGATGAGTCTTCCGCGGTATTCATCGGAATCGACCCTGCAACCGGACGGCAGACCCTGTTGGGACGTACCGGGGCTCCAGGCAAACCGGGGAAGCTGGTTCACTCCGTGGCGGACGACTTCCTGCTTTCGCTTTTCTGGCCCGGCGAAGGCGGTCCGGCCGAATTGGTCCGCTTCAACGCCGGGACCCGCAAACTCGACTCCGCCGCGCGCTTCGGACTTCTGGGGGATCCGGTCGCGGTTGCGCTGGCCCCGAATGGCGATCTCATTGTGGCGGATCGGGAATGGGTGGGCGCGCGAGGGCTCGGCTCGATTCTGCGTATCGGCCACGGAGGCGCGGGCAGTTCACAGAAATTGATCTGCCAAACGCCGGAACTATCGCGTGTGACGGCGGTGGCCGTCGCATCCGAACGCGAATCCTGGTTCACCACCGCGTCCGTACCGTATTCGGATTCGCCCGCCGCACGAGCGAAGTTATTTCACCTCGATCTCGCGAGCGGACATGCGTCTGAGGTGACGATCAGCGAGGGCATTCTCTCGGCGCCGGTCGCCCTGCTACGCGCGAAGTAGGGTCGATGCGTAGCAGGTCCCTGAGCGTAGCCGCGTCGGGCAGGATTTCAAAGTCATGCAACGTCGCGTCCATCGATCATCTAATTCCCAGCGCGGCTGCGGTTAGCGCACCGGTGGCTTGGCGGCCTTCCAGCCTTTACGCCATTGCTCCATCAACTGCTTGACGAGGTCCGCATTCGCCGGCAGGCTGGCGACATTCGTATTCTCCTGCGGATCGGCGACGTGATCGTAGAGCTCGATCGCGTCAATTCGGGAATGGTCCTGGCGGCCGACCCAAACGGTGAAGCGATAGCGATCTGTTCGCATGGAGTATCCCATTCGCGCCTGTCCGCGCGGGTACTGACTGAACGCGGCCGGCTTCCACGGGCGCTTGGGATTGTCGAGCAGCGGCTTGAAGCTCGTACCCTCCAAATGTCCCGGCAGCGGAATCCCTGCCAGTTCGCTCAGCGTGGGATAGATGTCCACGAACTCGACCAGTGCATCGGTATGCGCGCCGGCATTTTTCATGCCGGGAACGGAAAGCAGCAGCGGCGCGTTGGTGTCGTTCTCCACGTTGCTGTGTTTGGCCCACTCGCCATGTTCGCCCAGTTTCCAGCCGTGGTCTCCCCAGAGGACAATGATCGTATTCTTCCGTAAATCGAGGCGGTCCAGTTCGTCGAGCACCTTGCCGACCTGCGCATCGGTGTAGCTGACCGCGGCATAATAACCGTGCTTGAGCTGCCGGGCGAGATCGTCGGGGAACGGGCCTTCCGCGGGGATCCCGGTATAATTTCGCACTTCGTTGCTGTTGGTGAGCGCGTAGTCGGGAGCGCCCTTGGGGTGGTACGGATTGGGCGCGAGTTTGATCTTGGCCGGATCGTAGAGGTCCCAGTATTTCTTGGGAGAGACGAACGGCAGATGCGGTTTGGCGAAGCCGACCGCGAAGAAGAAAGGTTCGGACTTCTTGCTGATGTCGCGCAGGGTCTTGACCGCGAGGTCTGCGACCATGCCGTCCTTGAAGAAATTATCGGGAACGTCGGCCGATTCAAACGCAGGACCGCCCTTTGATTTGGGCTTGTCCTCGTCCGGCACGTCGGCGGTCTTGAGCTTCGCGTAGGTCGGGGCCTGGGGAGTTTGCCAGGGTACCGACCAGCACCGCTCATCGTCGAAACCCGGGTGGTAGATCTTCCCCATACCCTGCACGAAGTAGCCGTTCTGCTTGAAGTTCTGCGGCAGGCTGATCACGTTGGGCAGCGCGTCGCGAAAGTGCGTGACCAGGTCCCACACTTTGGTTGTGTCCGGGCGCGTACCGGTCAGCAGGCTCGAGCGGGAAGGCGAACACACGGCCTGCTGGCAGTAGGCGCGGTTGAATGTCATGCCCTGCCTGGCGATGCGGTCGATGTTCGGACTCTTGATGTAGTCTCGTCCGTAGCAGGCGAGTTCCGGCCGCAAGTCGTCCACCGCGATGAACAGGATATTGGGCTTTTTCGCCGCGGGGGCCTGTCCGTGGAGGGCGAGTCCGCCCAGTGTCGCGATTCCGGTTTGAAGGCACTGCCGCCGTGTCAGTATATTTCCGTCAGTTGGCATTCTCGTTCCTTACCATTTCAAAACTTTTGCAGTCGCTGCCCGAGCCCGCGGAGCCGGCGAAAATCTCGCATCCGATCTAGCCGCCATTCATACGGTACAACGTCGGCACCCACGTTTCGCTCCGGATGATCTTCCGTTCGCGGAAACGGCCCACGGAAGTGCAGCGCGAAGCCTTCACCTTCTCGTTCATCAGGGCAGTTGCAATCTATGCAACCGCCCCTGTAGCGCTACGGTAATCCGACCCGGCCGGATTTGTGGTTCAGCGCGATTTTATCGCGGATATTCCGGGGGGCACATCCACCTTTAGTTAGAGACTCCATCGATTGCCAGCCCGGGATCGGCGCACGACTGCGGGCATTGTATGCCGAATTACCGTTTCCAGCCCCGCAGGTGATTTCAGAACATGTAGCGCAATCCGAACTGCATGATGCGGGCATCGGAGGCGCTGGTGATCGCGCCTCCCGCAGCCACATCCACGCTCGTATTCGGCAGCAGGAAGTTGGTGTGATTGGTCGCGTTGAACACCTCCCAGCGGAACTGGAATGCGTGGTGTTCGTTGATGCGGAACATCCGCGAGAGGGATGCGTTGATCTGCCCGTAACCGGGGCCGTCCAGAATGTTCCGGCCCGACGTACCGACGCGGTAAGTTCCCACCGCCAGCGCGGCAAAGGCCTTTACGTCAAACCATTGCGCCTGTGACGGGTTCGCCAGGCCGCCGTTCGCCAGCCGGTCGGGTCGGTCGGGTTCGCCGTTGGCGATCGACGAGTTGGCCACCACCGGCGTGAACGGCTGGCCAGTGCTGATGCGGCCGGTAAGGGCGATCTGCCACTGGCGCGCCAGCCGGTTCTTACGGAACGGCGATTCCGCCGAGAGGGTCAGCTTCAGCGAATGGCGCGTATCCCAATCGGAACGGCCGCGCTCCAGGCTCAGATTGCGCGCGTCCTGGGCTCCGACGTATCCCCCGTTCGACCCCGCCCCATTCTGCGAGGCGTCATCGATGGACTTGCCGAAGGTATAGCCCACACGATAGAAAAGCCCGTTCTGGAACCGGCGGCGGACGGTGACCATAGCCGCGTTGTAGCTGGAATTCGAACCGTAGCGGAAGTAAGTGATCCCCGCGAAGACCGGCCATGGGCGTCCCAGGCTCGTGCCGGCCGAGTAGACCGGCTGATTGACGTCGTAGCTACGGTCCAGGTGGCTACCCTTCGAGCCTTCATAGGAGAGTTCGATCGCGGTCGCGGCGAAGATTTCGCGCTCGATCGTGAAATTCCAATTCTGGCTATAGGGGCTGGCCGCGTTAAAGTCGATGCCGCCGACCGCGCTCACTCCCGTGAGCGTGCCACCGCTCGATGGGAACGGCGTGCTCAGCGTGAGGAAATTGGCATTCTTCGAATCTTTGCTGAAGGTCTGTGTAATGCCGAACGGGAACACGTTGCCCAGGCTGGCGCGGATCCGGTTGGTCATGGAACTGGCGTAGAAAATGCCATATCCGGCGCGGACGACCGTGCGCAGACCGCCGCGCGGACGCCACGCCATGCCGATGCGCGGCGCAAAGTTGGTCCAGTTGGTCTTCACCAGGGTGGACGGCAGGCCGAAATCGCGCGCCACCCCCACCTGCCCCGTGAGCCCGGCGGCGGCAACCAAAGCCGGCAGATTGGACACGTACTTATCGTCGGAGAGGATGAACTTGCCGAGCGTGGGATTGAACGCGCCCCAGTGGCCGAATTTCTCTGAGATCGGTGTGCTCAGCTCGTAGCGCAAACCAACGTTCACCGTGAGATCTTGCCTCACTCGCCAGTCGTCCTGCGCGAAGGCGCCCACATTGGTCGAGAACATGTAGGTGTGGGTCGATCCCAGCCGGCGGCTGTCGCTGTCGATATACCCCAGAAGGGCGTCGGCAAATGCGGCGTTGGTCCAGCGGCCGAGGAACGTGTAGTTGCCCCGGATCGCATTGTTGACCGATTGGAACATCTGCGTCCGCAGCCCCTGGCCGCCGAACTTGATCAAATGCTTGCTCTTCACCCAGGTGACCGTATCCGAGTACTGATAGTCGTTTTCGACCAGCGATTCCGGATCCTTGGTGGCGTCCCCCATGGAGGCATAACCGGTGATCTTCACCACCGGGAATCCCGCCTCGGCCGGGCCGGCGGCGATACCCGTAAGCCCCACCTGGCCCGAGATGTCCTGTCCCGCGAATTTACCGACTGCAAGCGAGGTAAAGCGCGAGAAGCCCATACGGAACTCATTCAGAAATGTGGGTGTGAACATCCGGGTGTAAGACATCCCGATGAACGGCATGGATTGCGTCGTCTGTTCGCCGAAGATCCCCAGTTCGAAGCCGGAACTCGATCCGCCGGAGAATGGGTTGCTCGAGTCGCTATTCCGGGGCATATATCGGAACGAGAGGCTGTCTTTATCGGAAGCGCGATGATCGAGCTTAAACACGTACCCGTCCCAGGGACTCGTCACGCTTCCGCTGGCGAGGTAGTTGTTGCCCTGGCCCGGCGAACTCGGGTGCGGGTAATACGCGAGGAGTTTCTGCGCGATCGGGCTGATGCGGTTCGTTGGAAGCTGGTTACCCGGGAAGCAGGCCGTCTTCACAGTGGCCGTGCAGGAACCCGTAGCCAGCGGATCCAGCAGAAGCACGGTGGCGCCCTTGGAGTCCTTGGTCTGGGAGAAATTCCCGGCGCGCTCCAATTCGGTGGGTACGCTGGTCAGCCGCGTCTGTCCCTGTGTCTGCCGGTAGCTTTCCCAACTCACCAGGAAGAAGGTGCGGTCGCGGCCCTTGTACACGCGAGGGATCCACACGGGACCGCTCAGCATGGCGCCGAACTGGTTGCGCCGAAGCGGCGGATTGGTGGGCGAGAAGAAGTTCCGCGCGTCGAAGTAATCGTTCCGCAGGTATTCGAACAGCGTGCCGTGCGGCGCGTTCCCGCCGGTCTTCAGGACTGTGTTCATCACGCCGCCCGCCAGCCGGCCCTGTTCGGCTGGATACCCGGTGGTCTGCATTTTGAATTCCTGGATGGCGTCGAGATTGGCGCTGGCCTGGGAGCCCCCGCCGCGCGAGTTCCGGTTCTGAAAGCCATCAATCACGAAATTCGTCTGGTCGGCGCGCGCCCCGCCGATGTTGAAGCCCGAGCCATCACCGCCTTGCGCGGATGGCTCCACGGTCGCCACCTGGTAGGCGAGGTCCGAGAAACTCCGCCCGTTGAGCGGCATCTCGGAAATCTCCTGCGAGATGACCACGTCGCCCTTGGTGGAGTTCTCCGTGTTGAGCAGCGGCGCGCTGGCTGTGACTTCCAACGTCTGTTTCACCGCCCCGACTTCCAGTTGGAACTCGAACCGCGCGGTCTGGTCCACCTGAAGTTCGATCCCGGTTTCGTGCACGCTGCGGAAGCCTTCTCTCTCGACGAAAATCTCATATCGGTCCGGGGCAAGATTGGTGAGCGTGAAATCGCCGCCGCCGCTGGATTGCATTTCGCGGGACTCTCCCGTCGTGATGCTGCGGATGCGGACCTTGGCCCCGGCGATTGCGGCCTTCGAGGCGTCCGAAATTCGCCCGGTAACCGTGGCAGCCGGGGTCTGCGTCCAGGCTGCGAACGAAAGGCCAAGACCGATCAGAATGACCCGGGCAAGACAGTTACGTGTTCCGGCGAACGGTGCCAGGACTTGCATTTTGAACCTCCAGGTCGCCTGCGGCTTACGCTGCACCGCAGACGGAAACAATCAACAACAGGGTGAACATCTCCACTGAGACCCCAGGTTTTCAAGCTCGCTCGACCACCGCAACCAAACACACGAGTTGGCCGCCTGATTCGGGCCCGACACAAAGAGCCAGCGAAATTGTAACTCGAATGGCCTGCGCGCACCTCTATCGTTGGTTATAGACGGTGGTTGGCGGAGTCGTGACGGATTTCGGGCTGCGGCCGGCCATCGATCTGTCGCGGCGCCTGGTATAACCAACGTATAACCAACGATAGAGGCGCGTCTGAGTACAGGAGGATAGAATCGGGCATGGGCGTGTTCCTGCCGCCTGACGCCAGGGAGCCAGCTCACTCGATGGAGACCGCATCATGAAGCGCCGCGAGTTCTTAACCACCGCCGGGTGCCTCGCTGCCTGGAACGCGGGCTCCCTCGGCCGGTTGAGGGGGGCTCAGGCACCGCCTCCCACGGCTCGCGGCCCAAAACCGAATATCGTCTTCATCCTTGCCGACGACCTTGGCATCGGCGGCTTAAGTTGCTATGGCGCGGATATTTTCAAGACGCCGAATATCGACCGCCTCGCCTCCGGCGGAATCCGCTTCACTCACTGCTACACT
>CAIRBY010000480.1 GCA_903876865.1 uncultured Acidobacteriia bacterium | reverse complement strand
GCTGCGGCGGTCTTCTTCTGGCCGTGATCGACCCACTTCACTTCGCCGGTTTCGACGTTGAGGATGGCGAGGCGGGCGGCGCCCTGGGTATCGCCGACATTGCTGCGGCCGTTGATGTCTTCGGTGTAGGCGCTATCGGTGATGAAGTTGGGAACGATGGTGCTCTTGGCGGGCGTGGCGGCGGCTTCGAAGACGCTCGCGATCACGTATTTTTCATCGGGCGTGAGTTGCATGGCACCGACGCTCTGGCGGGCCTGGAGGGTGAAGGGCTTGCGCACGGCGGGATCGGCGGCGCGCTTTTTGGTGAGGGCGTCGCGCTGCTCGATGCGGTCGCGGACCACTTGCAGGAGTTCCTTCTGCTCCTTCTTGAGATACTCCTGGCTATCGCTGCCGCGGACTTCGGGAGTGGCGTCGGCTCCGGCGCCGCGTCCACCGCCGCCACGTCCGCCGCCTCCACCACCGCCGAAGCCGCCGCGTCCGCCGGCGCCTGCCGCGGGAACGGCGGTGGTTGTGGCTGCGGCAGCAGCGCGGATATCGGTGAGCTGGACGAGGATTCCGCTATCGAGGGACATGAGGTAGAGGTTGCCGCCGCGGCTGAAGGAGATGCGCTTGCCATCGGCGGTGAAGCGGGGATTGGTTTCGGCGTCGGTGGTTTTGGTGAGCTGGGTGATCTTGCCCGTGGTGTTGTCGAAGGTGAAGAGATCGCCGGCGCTGGCATAGACCATGAGGCGCTTGTCTTTGGTTGTGTCGCCCTGTGCGGGCGGCAACTGCCTGACCTCTTCATCGGTGAGTTTGCGGAGGCCCGAGCCATCGCGATTGACGGTGTAGGTCTCCATGGGCGCGATCTCCTTCTCGGTGTTCTGCTTCCACTGGAAGATGACGCGCGCGCCATCCCAGGACCAGCGCACGGCGGCGGGTTCGTAGCCATAGAGGGCGGGGCCGCGCATGATGTTGTCGATGGTTAGGGCGAAGTTATTGGCGGGGCGGGCCTGGATCACGAACAACAGAAGAAGGAGGGGTAGAGTTACTTTGCGCATCAGGGAAATGATAGCGCAGAGCGGGAGTAGCGCGACTGAAGCAGTGCGGTTAGATCAGTGTGACTGTTTGAGGAAGGCCTGGATGTTGGCGATGTTCTTTTTGGCCATGTCGGCTTCGGCCATATCTGGGTTGATGGTGAGCATCTGCTGGAAGTGCTGGATGGCGGGATCGAGTTCGGCGACGCTGCCGGTTTTGATGGCCTTGGTCATGAAGGCGAGGCCGAGGGTGTAGTGGGCGAAGGGGTCCTTGGCATCGTAGGTGAGGGCCTTCTGGCAATCGGCGATGGCGGCATCGAGGTTGCTGGCTTTGCGTTCGCATTCGCAGATGCCGAACCAGGCCATGTTGTGAAGGTCGTTCCAGATGTCGCGCTCGGCGACGCGTTTCTTGCGGCCGAAGCCGACGAGGGAGCCGAGCACGTAGTAGTTCAACTGACCGGCGAGCTTGCTATCGAAATCGCTGAGCTTGAGGTAGACGGCGTACTCGGGTTTGGCGTCTGGGAACTTGCCGCTGAGGCGGAGGCTATCGGCGAGCCAGAGGTGGGGTTCGGCGGTCTTGGGATTGATCTGGATGGCCTTGCGCGCGGCTTCGATGGATTGGGGGTAGAGGTCTTTGAAGCGGTAGGCCTGGGCGATGAGGGTGAGTCCGACGGCATGGTTGGGTTCACGCTGGAGGACGGTGTTGAGCTGGCGGATGGCCTCATCGACATTGCCGGTATCGAGCAGCATGCCGCCATAGTTGGCGTGGGCTTCGAGATAATCGGGATCGATCTGGATGGCCTTTTTGTAAGCGGCGCCGGCCTTGTCGTAATCGAAGAGGGCGCTGTAGGTGAGGCCGAGATAGAAGGCTGCCTGGCTATAAGTGGGGTCGGCGGCGAGGGCGTTTTCGAAGAGGACGGCGGCCTTCTTGTACTCCTGCTCGTTGCCTTTGTGGTAGAGCTTAAGGCCATCCTGCAACAGGTCGAGCGCGGCTTTGTTGCGGCGGCGCGGGATGAGGATGCGGATTTTGACGGGCGATTCCTGGCCGGGGTAGACCATCTCCTGACGCGGGCCATCGGGCTCGTAGCCCATCTTCACGCCCTGCACGGTGTGCTCGCCGGGAGCGAGTCCGGCGGCGGAGACGGGCTTGCCCTTTTCGAGGACGCCGAGCGTCTTGCCATCGACGAAGACCTCCACGCCATCCATGTTGGCCTCGAAGATCAGGGTGCCGAATTTGGGTGCGGGCGCGGAGGCGGGCTTGGCTTTGGATGGCACGTAGGCCAGGAACATGTTGGGGTCGAAGTTGGTCTTATCCGAGGTGGGGTTCTGTTTGCTGCCGGTGAACTCGCGCACTTGCGTGTGGACGTACTCGGAGAGTTCGTCTGCGGTGACGATGCCATCGCCGCTGGTATCGGCCTCGCCCTGCATGCCTTCGACGACGTAGTAGGTGAAGACGCCGTGGCCGCCCTTGAGGTCGGGGGTTTCGAAGGAGCGCTCGCTGGCGCGGCTGGCGGTGAGGGAGAAGAGGTTGTTGTTGAGCGCGCCGAGGGATTTGTTGAGGCTCTCGGTATCCTGGCTGGCATCGGCGCCGGGGGTGATGGCGCCGGAGTGGCAGGCGTCGGTGAGCAGGATCTTGGAGCGGGCGTGGATTTTGGAGCCGATGACGGCGCCGAGTTCGTCCATGGGGAAGCCGGATTCGGCGACGTGGTCGCGATCGAAATCGGAGGGGGCGAGGTAGCCCTTGCCCTGATACATGAAGCCGTGGCCGGCGAAGTAGATGAGCACGCGGTCCTCTTCCTTGGCGACGGAGGGGAGCCAGGTATCGATCTCGCGGCGGAGTCCGGCAAGGGTGGCCTTATCGCCCGTCAGGAGGTGCACGTTCTCTACGTGGAAGTTGCCGCCTTCGGGGCTGATGAGCGCGGTGAAGATGGATTGGGCGTCGCGCTCGGTGAATTGGAGCTGGAGTTCGGGGGGCAGCTTGGGGTAGCGGGAGACGCCGACTATGACCGCGTAGCTGGTGGGGATTTTGGGCGCGGTGGGTGTGGCGGCGGGCGCGGTCTCTTCCAGCTTTTCGACTTTGAGATCGCGCTGCTGGGTTTTGGGCGGAGTGGGCGGCGGCTGTTGCTGGGAATAGGCGAGGGCCGCCGTGAGCAGGGTGAGGATCAGTCGCATGGCGTTCACTTGTGAGCGAGGCGGAACTCGTAGACGATGGGCCCGGTGAGCGGTTCCGGCGAAGAGATGACGGCGGTGTTCTTCTGGCGCATGAAGAGGAGATCGCGCTGGGTGCGCGAGGCTCCGGCGCCGGTGAGGTTATCGGGGATCTGTTCGCCGCGGGGCACGAGTTTGGGGCCGGCGGAGGAATCGATGCATTCGCCGCGGGCTTTGAGAATGGCGTCGTCGCAGCGGGGGATGAGGGTGGGCGGCGGGCCTTTGGTGGCGGGCGGCGCGAGCGGACGGGTGGACTCGTTGAGGCGCGCGGGGGAGACGAGCCAGTAGACGACTTCGTGGCCGGCGGGTCCGGCGATGCGGAAGGCGGCGCTGGTGGCGGGGACCTGATATTCCTTGCTGGCGGAGATCTGGTTGTTCTCGCCGGTCTCCTGGCGCGGGAAGAGCTGTTCGTAGCTGCCGCTGGTGCTGAGGTTCATGACGTAGAGGAAGCCATCGAAGTTGGTGCGGAACTTGAAGCGGACGCGCTCGCCTTGAGCGAGCACGAGGCCGGGATCGATGGCGCGCCAGGTGTTGCCGGCATCGAGGCGCTCGAGCACGAGCTCCATGCGATGCGCGCCCTGCGTCATTGTACGGGTTTGCGCAAGCGCAACGGTATGGGTTTGCGAGAAAGCCAGCGCGCCAGCCAGAAGGAACGCGGGCGCGAGGCGGATCATTGGTGCACCAAGTGGAGGTCAGCGACTACGCGGGAATCGGCGGCGCCGGTGGGGTTGACCACATAGACGGCGGTCTCTTTTTTATCGCCGGGCGTGGCGGGGTCGACCTTTTCGATGATGAGGTCGCGGGCGTAGGTGGCGCGCATGCGATCGACGGCGCTGTTGGAGATGTTGGCAGCCATGATCAGTTCCTTGGACGTGTGCACGGGCGGCGCGGGTTCCGCGGTGGCGGGCGCGGCGGTGGCAGCGGCCTTGTTCTTGCCCTGGAGCGAGTAGATCATGGTTTCGAGATCGGACTGCTGCTCGCGCGAGAAGACGATGAAGAGGTTCTCGGTGCCGGCGGTGGAATCGAAGGTGAGGCGGGATTTGGGAGGCATGGTGTAGGGGCGCCAGCCTTCGACGTGGTTGTTGCCGTCTTCGATTTCGGCGGAGGGGAACATGGGTTTCCAGGTGCCGCTGGAGCCCTGATTGATGATGTAGAGATAGCCCGCGGCGTTGCTCTCCACGGTGAAGCGGATGTGATCGCCGGCGTGAAAGACGGTGTCGTTGGGGACTTCGGTGGGGGTGTTGTCGGCGGCGAGTTTGAGGATGGTGTAGCGCAGTCCCAGGGGCGGCGCGCCGGAGGCGGGCATGGCGGCGGTAGTGGGCGC
The DNA here is from genome assembly GCA_903876865.1 of uncultured Acidobacteriia bacterium. GTDB lineage: Bacteria > Acidobacteriota > Terriglobia > Bryobacterales > Bryobacteraceae > Solibacter. The sequence goes on along the minus strand of CAIRBY010000480.1, from coordinate 602 downwards.
GGGGGCCGGAGTGGTGACGGCGGTGGCTACGGGAGTCACTACGGTGGTTGCGGTGGCGGTGGTTACGGCAGACGGTTCGGGTTCGGCGCGGGGGCGTGGCGGGCGCGGATCGGCGCGCGCGATTTCGACGGGTTTGGCGGGCGTGCGGGTGGAGTTGCGGGCGGGCGGGCGCGGCGTGGGTGGGGCGGGCGCCTGGGCGGCCGCGTAAAAGAGTTCGCGGGCGGTGAGTTGTTTGGGCGCGCTCTGAGCGGACAAGATTCCCGCGGCGCAGCAGATCAGCAAAGTTCCCCTAACGATAGGCATGTGCAGGTTACCCGGCCCTCTCGGGCCGGCCTCCTCTTGTATTAACCATATCACCGCCGGGATTGAATTCAAGCGGGTAACGGTACTGGGTTCAGGGGGTGGCGGGTGCTTGGGGAAGGCGGGTGCGGCGCATGGCGAGGGTCCAGGCGGCGGCGGGGAGGAGCATGAGGAGTCCCATGGCGAGGGCGAAGCAGCGGGGGGAGACGCCGAGATCGAGCGAGAGGCCGGCGAGATAGCTGCTGGCGGAGATGGTGAGCATGCAGATGCCGAAATCGGCGGCGAAGACGCGTCCGCGGAAG